>NZ_JAIOKW010000050.1:0-38534 GCF_020093335.1 Pseudomonas fluorescens group sp.
CCCGCCCAGGCGCTGCCGGACCACCTCACGCCCCAGGCGAAAATCACCCAGCAATTGCGCTTCATCTTTATTGGCTTGAAGCACTGGCAAGGGCTGGGCAGCACTGAATAAGGCAATCACCCCGACGAGTGAAAACGCTTGGCGGTGGTGTAGTTTTTGTTCCAGTAGGTGTTGCTCAAGGAATCGATACGGACGTTCTTGCCTGTGCGTGGCGAATGGATAAATTTGCCCTCGCCTACATAAAGGCCCACGTGGCCGACCTGGCCGCGCCCATTCCCCTTGAAAAACACCGCATCGCCGGGCTCCAGTGCGTTGCGTTTGATGGTGGCGGCAGTCGACCGCTGCATGGCCGTCGTGGTGCGCGGTAGTTGGATATTGGCTTGGGTCTTGAACAGATAGACCAGGAAACTGCTGCAATCGAAGCCCTGATCCGCCGAGGTGCCGCCCCACTTGTAAGGCGTACCCAGCAGTTCATGGGCGCGGTCGACCACATCATCGATAGACGCTTGCTTCACTGACGCCGTGAACGAGGGATGGGAGGTCAGATTGGCGGAAGCCGATGAAAGAGTGAAAGACAGACCCACGATAACCAGGCAACAAAATGACTTGAACATGATGGACGTCGCAGTGAATTAAACACGGCGCACAGCCTACTGTTCTCGCAGGTAAGCTGATGGACGCCGATTCCGCATACCCTGTAGGGAAAATCCGAAAATGCCCATCGCGCGTGCAACCAGCAATAATTCGCACCAATTTGGCGCACCCCAAGAATCTCCTCTCGCCCTATTTAGTGGCGTCAACGTACTGCCTACAGGCAATTCCTACTTTCCCTTGAGATTGGCAAGCCCCTTGCTCTAGCTGTTTCATCGCTCACAGCTGGAAGCTTCCTGATGCTGGTGATCCACCGCAGAATCGCCCCTCAAGCCCTCTGGGCCGCCGAGCTGCTGCTGAATTTCGAAGCACGCAGCAAAAGCCGCCTGCGCTGTTTCAGTGCCGACGGTGAAGACGTCGGCCTTTTCCTGGAGCGTGGCCAGCCACCGCTGCACGATGGCGAATTCCTACAGGCTGAAGACGGACGCGTCGTACGTGTGTGTGCTCGGCCTGAACAACTGCTGCACGTGACCTGCAGCAATGCGTTTGAACTGACCCGTGCGGCGTATCACCTGGGCAATCGCCACGTGGCGTTGCAAGTGGGAGACGGCTGGTTGCGCCTGCTTGATGACTATGTGCTCAAGGCCATGCTCGAACAGTTGGGTGCGCAGACTGAAACCATCGAGGCGCCGTTCCAGCCGGAGCATGGCGCCTATGGCGGCGGCCATCATCATTCGCGCCATGGCGACGAAGATTTCAACTACCCCCCCAAGCTGCACCAGTTCGGCGTACGTCTATGAACCCAGCCTGGGCGCTGCTGCGTCTGGCCAGTCCGCAATTGCCGATTGGCGGCTACAGCTATTCCCAGGGCCTGGAAATGGCGGTGGAGAACGGCCGTGTCGCTGACGCGGCCAGTGCGCGACGCTGGATCAGCGACCAGTTGCTGCTCAACCTCGCGCGCTTCGAAGCCCCGCTGCTGCTCGCCCATTGCCAAGCCGCGCTGGAAGCGGATTGGCCACGCCTGGCGCAGCTGTGTGAAGAACACCGCGCCAGCCGCGAGACCCGCGAGCTGTATCAGGAGAGCCGGCAGATGGGCTACTCGCTGCAACAACTGCTCAATGGCCTGCCGGAACTGGACGACGCCGCGCGACGTTTTCTCGAACAACACACCGAGCCGCACCTGGCCTTGGGCTGGGCCCTCGCCGCCCGTGCCTGGCGCATCAGCCCCGCCGACGCACTCGCCGCCTGGCTGTGGAGCTGGCTGGAAAACCAATTGGCCGTGCTGATGAAAACCCTGCCGTTGGGCCAGCAAGCCGCCCAACGCCTGACCAGCGAATTGCTGCCGCTGTTGCAACAAGCCCAGCAGGACGCCAGCCGCATCGACCCCAACCCTCTCGGCAGCGCCGCCTTTGGCCTGTCCCTGGCGTGCATGGCCCACGAGCGCCAGTACAGCCGCCTGTTCCGTTCCTAGGAGAACACACTCATGAACACACAACCTTTGCGCGTCGGCATCGGCGGCCCGGTAGGCTCCGGCAAGACCGCCCTGACCCTGGCCCTGTGCCTCGCACTGCGCGATCGCTACAACCTGGCCGTGGTCACCAACGACATCTATACCCGCGAAGACGCCGACTTCCTGGTACGCAACCAGGCCCTGGCACCGGAGCGCATCATCGGCGTGGAGACCGGCGGCTGCCCGCACACCGCGATTCGTGAAGACGCCTCGATCAACCTGGAGGCGGTCGACCAACTCAACCGTCGCTTCCCCGGCCTGGACCTGATCCTGGTGGAGTCCGGCGGTGACAACCTCTCGGCCACCTTCAGCCCGGAGCTGTCCGACCTGACCATCTACGTGATCGATGTGTCTGCCGGCGACAAGCTGCCACGCAAGGGCGGGCCCGGCATCTGCAAATCCGACCTGTTGGTGATCAATAAGATCGACCTGGCACCGCTGGTCGGCGCGTCGCTGGAGCTGATGAACAGCGACACCCAGCGCATGCGCAACGGTAAACCCTTTGTGTTCAGCAACCAGAAAACCGGTGTCGGCCTGGAGGAGATCGTCGCCTTCATCGAACGCCAAGGCCTGCTGACCGCCGCCTGATCAACCCATAAGGAACCTGTCCATGAGCCTCAAAAAACTCCTCGCAGCGGCCGCCCTGCTGCTGGCCCCCGCCCTGGCCTTTGCTCACCCGGGCCACGGCGACAACGGCCTGGTGGCCGGTATCAGCCATCCCCTGAGCGGTATCGACCACTTGCTGGCCATGGTGGCGGTCGGCTTGTGGGCCGCCCAACAAAAAGGCGCGGCGCGCTGGGCACTGCCGTGCACCTTTGTCGGCACCATGCTGATCGGCGGCGTGCTGGGTTTTGAAGGCTTGGCGTTGCCGGCGCTGGAAAGCGGGATTGCGGCGTCGGTGCTGGCCCTGGGCCTGGCGGTAGCGCTGGCGGTGCGTCCGCCGCTGTTTATGGCGGTGGGTGCGACGGCCTTGTTCGCGTTGTTCCACGGCGTGGCGCATGGTTTGGAGCTGCCGGACATGTCCAGCCCTTGGGCGTATGCAGCCGGGTTTGTCGGTGCAACGGCGGTGCTGCACGCGGCCGGTTATGCGGTGGTGCGCTTTCTGCCGGCGGCAGCGGCGCCGTTGGTGCGGATTGCCGGGGCAGCTTCGGCGGCGACTGGGGTTTGGTTGCTCGCTGGCTGATTTGCAGCGCTGCTGAAGGCTCCTTCGCGAGCAAGCCCGCTCCCACAGTTGACCGAGTATATCCTTGAAATACGGTCCAGATGTGGGAGGGGGCTTGCCCCCGATAGCGGTAGACCAGACACCACCGAACCCAAGCCTGCTACCATGCGCGCCTACACCCCTGCCGTGACGACGCCAGCCAATGCCCAGCGCTTTCCAACCCTCCTTGAACACCCTGCTAACGCACTTCCACCGCCTGATCGTGCCGCTCTGGCAAGGCCCCGGCTGGAATGCCGACTTGGCATTGCCCTATGAGGCGCTGGACGCCGATCACCAGCCACTGCCCCCACAACGCTACCGCGCCATGGCCTGCGCCCGGCAGTTGTACCTGTTCGCCAGCCTGATCGGCGAGCCCGATGCGGCGTTTGCCGAAGAACGCGCCGCGGCGTTGTTCCGCTCTCTGCAACGGCACTTCCACGACGCCGAGCACGGCGGCTGGTTCTACAGCATCGACCCGGCCGGCCAGCCGCTGGACAAGCGCAAAGACCTCTACACCCATGCGTTCATCATCTTTGCCTGTGCCCACTACTGGGCCAAGGTGCGCGAACCGCTGGTGGAGTCGGTGCTCAATGCTGCCTTGGAAGTCGTCGCCGAGCGGTTTTCCACCGGCGACGGTCTTTACGAAGCCGTGCTGGAACGCAATTGGTCGTCCCTCAATTCCGGCCCGTTGCAGAATCCCTTGATGCATTTGGCCGAAGGCTTCCTCGCCACCCTCGCCGTGCGTGAAGACCCCCAGGTGCAGGCAGCCCTGTTGGCGTTGGCGACGGCCATGCAGCAGCGCTTCATCGACCGCCAGCACGGCGTGATGATGGAAAAACCGCTGGGCGCGGTGGATAACTGGTTCGAGCCGGGGCACCAGTTCGAGTGGTTCTTCTTGCTGGAGTCTTCGGCGGTACTGCGCGGTACGCCGCTGCATGCTTCGCTGACACGGGCCTTCGCCTACGCAGAGCTTAAGGGTGTGGATAACACCAGCGGTGCGGTCAGCGGCATGCTGGCACTGGACGGCACGATGCGCGACGGCACCCAACGCATCTGGGCCCAGGCCGAGTACCTGCGGGCACTGACCTTGCGGCCGAACAGCGAAGCGGTGCTGCAACGCCAATTGCTGGCGCTGCAACAACGCTTCCTGCATGCCAAAGGCTGGCATGAATGCCTGGATGCCCAGGGAGCGGTGAGCCGGTGGGATATGCCTTCCACCACGCCGTATCACTTGGCAACCTGTTACCAGGGCCTTAAGCAATCCATTTGCGATCCCCGGTAAAGCTGATCGTCAGCCAGCGCGCCGCATCCGGCGTGCCAAGCCCTGTGGATATTTCTTCGCGCAGCTCGTCCAGGGTCGCGACGTTATCCACCGGGTAATCCGCCGGCAACACCACATGAATTTCGATAAACCGCGCCCGCCCGTGCTTTTGCACATAGGACACGTAGTCGTCGAAACCATGCTTGGCCTGCGCCGCCTCCATCACTTCACGCACCTTGTCATCCAACTGGTCCGGGGCGATCCCCAGCACCTCGCGCAATGCCGGACGCAGGATCTTGAACGCCGGCGCCAGCATGCTCAGGGCCAGCAGGATCAGGATCAACGGGTCGACATACACCGCCCACTCGCCATAGCCCTGGGACTTGAGCAACAGCGCTGCCAGGAAGCTGATCAGCAAACCCACCGACAGCATCGCGTCCACCAGCCAACTGATGTTGTCGAACTGGATCAGCGATGATTTCAGCGTGCGATTGCGGTAGCGCACGTAAAAGAAGTAGGCAAACTCGACGACGGTAAACACCGCCGCATAAATGATCACCAGCCCCAACTCGATCTCGCGTCCGCCATTGATAATGCCGAACACACCGTTGAGAAATGCATAGATGGCGATCAGTAGCAGGAAACTGCCTTCGATCAGCAGCACCATCGGCTCCAGGTGCCAATAGCCGAACTGGAAGCGCTCGTTGCTTTTCTTGGCGATCAGCCTGGCTGTGATCAGCATCAACACCTTGATGGCGGTGGCGATCAGCGAGAAAAAGCCGTCGAACAGAATCGATTGGGCGCCGGATACCACACCCGTGACAATCCCGGCGATCGCCACGGCGAACATCAGGATGGTCGATTGTTTGAGCAGTGCCTGCTCACCTCGGTTACTCACATTTCCTCCTGTCAAAACCTTTGTGGTGAGAGGGCTTGCCCCGCTCACCCCCGAAAGGTATTTCAGCTTTTGGCACCGCGCTCAATCGCAAACCCAGCCCACGTCTGGCTCACCGGCATCAACTCCAACCGGTTGATATTCACGTGCGCCGGTGTGTTCAGCACCCAGAAGATCGTGTCGGCAATGTCCTGCGGCTGGATCGGCTCGGCACCTGCATACGTCGCGTCATACCGTGCCTGGTCGCCACCGAAGCGCACCAGCGAGAACTCGCTCTCGCACAGGCCTGGCTCGATGTTGGTGACGCGCACGCCGGTACCTTGCAGGTCGCAGCGCAGGTTCAGCGAGAACTGCTTCACGAACGCCTTGGAGCCGCCATACACGTGGCTGCCTGGGTACGGGTAGCTGCCGGCGATGGAGCCCAGGTTGATGATCCCGGCGCCACGGCCGTGCGCAATCAGGCGCGGCAGCAGCAGGCTGGTGGTGGTCAGCAGGCCCTTGATGTTGGTGTCGACCATGGTTTCCCAATCGTCGAGGCTGCACTTGGGCGCAGGGTCAGTGCCCACGGCCAGGCCGGCGTTGTTGATCAGCCCACGCAACGTGGCGAAGGAGGGCGGCAGGTTGGCGATGGCGTCTTCCATGCCCTTGCGGTCACGCACATCCACGACCAAGCCATGCACTTCGGTCTGCTTGGAAAGCTCTTCGACCAGCGCATTCAGGCGGTCGGCGCGACGGCCAGTGAGCACCAGTTTCCAGCCGGCGTCGGCAAAGCGACGGGCGCAGGCTTCGCCGAAGCCTGAGGTTGCGCCAGTAATAAACAGCGTGTCGGACATGGTGTTCTCCTTGCGGGCATCGGGAAAAAAATCAGCCAGCAGAATGCCTTTACGCGGCGCTTGCGGCAACCGCTACGCACACCCGTCCACGCCCAGCTGATCATTTTTTAATCGGCCCGAGCAACGCCATATGAACCGTGGCTTGCAGCCATATGCGCGCAGGTTATCCACAACTGCGCCCACAGTCTTTGGGGGCAAGTGCAAAAAGCCTCAGGCCTCTATACACAAGGCCTACAGGCGGTTTTAGAAAGTTTTTTGCTTGACCTCGGCCGGAGCGTATGTAGGCCCATGGGCAGGGGGAAATTTCAGACGATGGCTCCAGGCCAGTCATTCCGGCCTCTGCGGCCGTCTTTCCAGAGTTTAGTCACAGACTTATCCACAGGATGAACAGACTTTTTCCGGTCACATACCTGTGTCTTTAAACAGGTTGACAAACCCCTCGATCGGTCGCAAAAAAGCCACTGATCAAAAAACAACCACAAGCCTGAAAGCCACGGTTTTAAAGGCGTTCAGCCAGCTACTCCCACGTTACCCACAGCCGGTTCCACAGTGGATGGGGACAAGTCAAAACTGTGACAAAACAGGGATTTGCGGCGGCTATATGTCGCGCTTTGGAGGCGGGCTGGATTTGTTTTCCACAATTTGGTGGAGCGCGTGTGGACACCCTAAAAACAAATCTGGATCTGCTCAATGTGGGAGGGGCACCGCCCCTCCCACAGGGTTCCTGCATTATGAGTTAGATCAGTGACCGCCGAGGTAGGCGTTGCGCACTTCCTCGTTCACCAGCAATTCCTTACCGGTACCGGTCAGGCGAATCTCGCCATTGACCATCACATAAGCCCGGTCCGACAGGCGCAGCGCATGGTTGGCGTTCTGCTCCACCAGGAAGATGGTCATCCCGGTGGACGCCAGCTCACGCAGTGTGGAAAAGATCTGCTTCACCACAATCGGCGCCAGCCCCAGGCTCGGCTCGTCGAGCAGCAGCAGCTTCGGCCGGCTCATCAGTGCACGGGCGATGGCGAGCATTTGCTGTTCGCCGCCGGACATGGTCATGGCACGCTGGTTACGCCGCTCCTTGAGACGTGGAAACAGCTCGAACATGCGCTGCATGTCTTCCTGGGCAAACTTGTCGCCAATGGGGATGGTGCCCATCAGCAGGTTTTCCTCGACGGTCATGTCGGGGAACACCCGCCGCCCTTCCGGCGACTGCGCAATGCCGTTGGAGGCGATGTAGTGGGACGACTTGTGAGTAATGTCCACGCCGTTGTAGAGGATCTGCCCCGACTCGGCCCGTGGCTGGCCGAAGATCGACATCAGCAACGTGGATTTGCCCGCGCCGTTAGAGCCGATCAGGCTGACGGTTTCGCCTTCGTTGATGTGCAGCGAGACTTTTTTCAGGGCCTGGATCGGGCCGTAGAACACGTCCAGGTCCTTCATTTCGAGGATAGGTCCGCTCATACCAACTCCTCTTCGTCGGCGCCCAGGTAGGCAGCAATCACTTTCGGGTCGTTGCGGATCGCGTCCGGCCCCCCTTCGGCGATCACGTTGCCATGGTCGAGCACCACGATGTGGTCGGAAATACTCATCACCATGCCCATGTCGTGTTCGATCAGCACCACCGTGAGGTCGTGTTCGTCGCGCAGCAGGCGAATCATCGCGCTGAGGGCTTCGGTTTCCTGGGGGTTGAGGCCCGCAGCGGGTTCGTCCAGGCAGATAATCTGCGGCCGGGTGCACATGGCGCGGGCGATTTCCAGGCGACGCTGCTGGCCGTAGGAGAGCTCACCGGCCAGACGGTTGGCGCAGTCCACCAGGTCGACGACTTCCAGCCAGTAGAAGGCGTGGTCAAGGGCGTCGCTTTCAGCCTTGCGGTAGCCCTTGGTGTTGAGGATACCCGCGAGCATATTGCGGTTGACCCACATGTGCTGGGCCACCAGCAGGTTTTCCAGCACCGACATTTCCTTGAACAGGCGAATGTTCTGGAAAGTCCGCGCCAGACCGGCACGATTGACCAGGTGGGTGCCGCCGAACATCTTGTAGTACACGCGGCTGAAAAAGCTTTTGGGTGACACGAAGTCGATGGCCTTGAAGCGCTCGCCCAACAGCTGGATCACGTTGGTCTGCTGGCCACGGATGTTGAGTTCGATCTTGCCGCCACTGGCTTTGTAGAAGCCGGTGAGGCAGTTGAACACCGTGGTCTTGCCGGCACCGTTAGGGCCGATCAGGGCGAAAATCGAGTTGCGTTCGACCTTGAGGCTCACGTCGCTCAAGGCCTTGATGCCACCGAAGTGCATCATCAGGTGTTCCACGGAGAGCACGACTTCCTTGCTCATGGCGCCACTCCTTTACGTGGGGTCACACCGGTACGGCTGATGCGGATCAAGCCGCGCGGTCGCCAAATCATCATCACCACCATCAACACGCCAAACAGCAGCACGCGGTATTCGGAGAAGCTGCGCAGCAGTTCAGGCGCAACGGTCAGCACGAACGCCGCAATCACCACGCCCACCGTCGAACCCATGCCGCCCAGCACCACGATGGCCAGGATCAGCGCCGATTCGAAGAAGGTGAACGACGACGGGTTGACGAAGCCCTGGTAGCTGGCGAAGAACACACCGGCCAAACCGGCAGTCGATGCACCGATAGTGAATGCCGAGAGCTTGACCAGCACGTGGTTCAGGCCCATGGAACGGCAGGCGATCTCATCTTCGCGCAGGGCTTCCCAGGCGCGGCCGACCGGCATGCGGGTCAGGCGGTGCTTGATGTACAGCACGGCCAGCACCACCAGGAACAGCACGATGTAGATGAAGAGGAATTTGATATTGGGGTTGTAGTCGATGCCGAAGAACTCATGGAAAGGAATCCCGCCATCCTTCGCGCGCTTGCCGAACTCCAGGCCGAGGAAGGTCGGCGACGGCACCGGCATGCCGTTTGGCCCACCGGTAAACGACAGCCAGTTGTTGAGCACCAGGCGGATGATTTCACCGAAGCCCAGGGTCACGATGGCCAAATAGTCACCGTGCATTCGCAACACCGGGAACCCGAGTATGCACCCCGCCAACGCCGCAGCGATGGCCGCCAGTGGCAGCACCGTCCAGAAGCCCAGGCCCAGGTATTGATAACCTAATGCCAGACCGTAGGCGCCGATGGCGTAGAACGCCACGTAACCCAGGTCGAGCAGGCCGGCCAGGCCCACCACGATGTTCAGGCCCAGGCCGAGCAATACGTAGATCAGCCCGAGGATCACCACCGTCAGCAGGTACTTGTTGGCGAAGATCGGGAACACGATGGCGATCACGATCAGTGCCGGGATGATCCAGCGCAGTCGCGACTTGTAGTCCGGGGCGAGCACGTGCACGCCAGAGCCACTGGTCTCGAAGCCCTGCAGGATCTTCAGGCCCTTGGGGGTTTGCAGGAACAGGCTCATGGCAAAGCGGCCGACCATGACGATGGCCACCAGCAGGCCCACGCGGGCCGGTTCCAGGTTGAAGCTGTAGCCGTCGAGTACAACGCCGACGATCGGACCGAACACGATCAACGAAATCAGCCCGGCGAGGACCGTATCAACCACACTTTTCTTGATATCGATGGGTTTGGCAGCAGACATGTTTACACCTTCGCCACGAGTGGGCGACCAAGCAGGCCCTGAGGACGGAAAATCAGAATCACCACCAGCAGGGAGAAACTGAACACGTCTTTGTAGTCAGAGTTGATCAACCCCGAGAACAACGACTCGGAGATACCGAGGATGATCCCGCCCAGCATTGCCCCAGGCAGGGAGCCGATGCCGCCGAGTACCGCCGCAGTAAACGCCTTGATGCCGATGATGAAGCCGGCATAGAAGTCGAAGGTGCCGTAGTTGAGGGTGATGAGCACGCCGGCCAATGCCGCCATGGCGGCACCGATGACGAACACGTAGGAGATCACCCGGTCGGTGTTGATGCCGAGGATCGAGGCCATCTTGCGGTCTTGCTGGGTTGCGCGGCACATACGGCCGAGCTTGGTGTACTTGATGATGTAAGTGAGCAACGCCATGCCGGCAAACGCCGCCACGAGGATGAACACCTTGGTGTACGTGAGCTGCACGAACCCGCTGCCGATATCGACACGCCAGGCCCCGGCCAGCAGGGTGGGAATGCCTTGTTGTTTCGCGCCCTGGGCGATCTGCGCGTAGTTCTGCAGGATCAGGGAGATGCCGATGGCGCTGATCAGCGGGGCCAGGCGGGTGGAATTACGCAGTGGTTTGTAGGCGACACGCTCGATGACCCAACCGTAGACGCCAGTGACGACGACGGTGAAGACCAAAGTGCCAAGAATGAGCAGCGGGAAGGATTCGATGCCGAAGTAAGCCAGCAGTGCCAGACTGATCGCCGCGAGGTAAGCGGAAATCATATAAACCTCGCCGTGGGCGAAGTTGATCATGCCAATGATGCCATAGACCATTGTGTAGCCGATGGCGATCAGGCCATAGACCGACCCGAGGGTCAGGCCGTTGACCAGTTGCTGCAGGAAAATACCATCCATAACGCAATCTCACGCGGTGAGCACCTGCACACCGGTGGGTGTGCGGCGCTTCTGGAGGAAAAGACAGATTTCAATAACAACACCACTCCCCTGTGGGAGGGGGCTTGCTCCCGATTGCGGTGCGTCAGTCATGCATGTGTTGGCTGACACTGCGCTATCGGGGGCAAGCCCCCTCCCACATTGGAACGGTGGCGCTCAGTCTTACTTCTGTTTTTCCAACTGGTGGTATTTGCCGTCTTTATCCCACTGGTAAACTACGTAGTCGGAGACTTTCAGGTCACCCTTGGCATCCCACGTCTTCTCGCCCATGACGGTTTTCACCGGGTGAGCCTTGAGCCACTTGGCGGCGTCTTCGCCTTTGTTGGATTTGGCACCGTTGAAGCCGGCGGCCAGGGCCTGGACCGAGGCGTAGGCGTAAAGGGTGTAGCCTTCCGGCTCGTAGCCAGCCTTACGGAAGTCATCAACGACCGCCTTGCTGTCTGGCAACAGGCGTGGGTCGGCACCGAAGGTCATGTAGACGCCATCGACGTACTGGTTGCCACCGGCGGTTTTCGCCAGTTCGTCGGTCACTACGCCGTCGTCGGACATGAATGCGGCCTTGAGACCGGCTTCACGGATCTGGCGAACCAGTGGGCCGGCTTCAGGGTGCAGGCCGCCGAAGTAGACGACGTCGGCACCAATGGAGCGGATCTTGGTGACCAGGGCGCTGAAGTCTTTCTCGCCACGGGTCAGGCCTTCTTCCAGCACCGGCTTGACGCCGCGCTTGGTCAACTGGGCAGCAGTGGCGTCGGCCAGGCCTTTGCCGTAGGTGTCCTTGTCGTTGATCACCGCGACTTTCTTGCCCTTCAGCACGTCGACGATGTAATCGCCGGCGACGATGCCTTGCTGGTCGTCGCGGCCGCACATGCGGAACATGGCGCCCAGGCCGCGCTCGGTCACTTGTGGGTTGGTGGAACCTGGGGTGATCGCGATGATGCCCGCTTCGTCATACACCTCGGACGCCGGAATGGTGTTAGAGGAGCAGAAGTGCCCGACCACGCCGATCACTTTGTCCTGGTCCGCCAGGCGGTTGGCCACGGCCACGGCCTGCTTGGGTTCGCAGGCATCATCGCCGGCAACCAGCACGATTTTCTCGCCGTTGATACCGCCGGCCTTGTTGATCACATCGGCTGCCGCCTGGGCACCCTTCATGTACTGCTCACCGAAAGCGGCGTTGGCACCGGTCATCGGCCCCGCAACGCCAATCTTCACATCAGCTTGAACAAACGTAGAAACACCCAGCGCCGCAGCAACGGCGAGGGCCAGAAAACCTTTCTTGTAAAACGTCTGGGACATGAGTGGTGCTCCGATATTTTTGATTTTTGGCACGACAACTTGCGTTCAAACTTTTCACTGAAAGCCCAGAGCAAAGCGCGTGCCATTAGGTTTTTATTCTTCAAAAAGACACGGTGTCATTGTTATTGCAGGCGTTTCGGCGCCTTTTGCCAGGACGTGCAACCGCCTGGCACACGGAGGTGCAACCAATGACTGCAAAAAGTACAACCCTGGAAGGTGGCACCTGCAACCAGAGGGATAAACGACAGCTCCTGCAGCTGTAACAGCATGCGTAACGGAACTGCACATTTACAGTGCGTGATTGCTACGACTTGCACCAATACAGATTAGTAGGCTGCTAAGAAAATGCAGGCTTTTGAGCGGTATTTCGTTGATCAGATCACGATCCTCAGGCATTGCCCGGCGTGATACAGCGAGAATCCAGCTTCATATAGACAGCTACGCAGGCCTACGCCGGCCAACGGTTGCATCGGCGCGAATGGAATCGGCAGCGCCTGGGGATTCTGGTGACACACATAGTCGGCAAACGCCTTGCCGACCACGCTGCCAGTGGTCACGCCGCGCCCGTTATAACCGGTGACGGCCAACAGTCCCGGAGCGGGTTCGAACAGGCGCATCAAGTGATCCGGGGTGAAGGCGATACAACCGGTCCAGGTGAATTCCCACTGCACCGATTTGAGGTACGGGAAGTAATGCCGCTGCACCCGATCAGCCCACGCCTTGAGGAACCAAGCGGGTTTCTGGTTGCCGTTGCCCAAGCTGCCGAGCAACAGGCGGCCATCGGCATCGCGGCGGATGCTGCTCAAGACCTGGCGTGTGTCCCAAGAGCCTTGGCCGCCGGGGAGGATTTGCCTGGCGGCGTCGTCGGTCAGCGGGGCCGACGCGACCTGATAGTAATAGCCGGGGAAGAAATTACGCCGCAGCTCGGTCCATTCGCCTTCGGTGTAGGCGTTGGATGCAATCACCACCTGTGCAGCCTGCACTGAACCTTGCGCGGTTTGCACCGACCAGTGCGCACCCTGGCGCTCAAGTTGGGTGACGGGAGAATGGTCGAACAGCTGCCCGCCCAGGTCGACTGCCGCGTTGGCCAAACCGCTGGTGTAAGCCATCGGATTCAAGGTGCCGGCACGTCTGTCCAGCAAGGCGGCGGCGATTTTGCGCGTGCCCGTAGCGTCCTCGCAGGCCTGGCCGGTGAGTAATTCCACCGGTGCGCCACGACGCTTCCATTGTTGTTCACGGCTGCGCAAATCTGCCTCGCCACGGGCGTTGTGCGCCATGTGCAAGGTGCCCTCGCGGCGCAATTGGCAATCAATGTTGTACTTGTCGATCAGGCTGAACACCAGCGACGGCGCCGCGCCCAACATCCGGTTGAGCTGACTGCCCACCGCCTCGCCGAAACCGGCTTCGATCTCGTCCGGCGGGATCCACATCCCCGCATTCACCAGCCCCACATTGCGCCCCGAACCGCCGTGGCCAGTACGATGGGCCTCCAGCACGGCAACGCTTTTACCCTGTTCCAACAAATGAATGGCCGCCGACAGGCCGGTGATGCCGGCACCAATCACGCACACATCGACCTTGACCTCGCCGCTGAGCGCAGCGCGATCCGGCCGGCTGGGGGTGAGGTGTTCCCACAAACATGTTTCGCGCAGTGCCATTGCCAGACTCCGATGAGACCTAACAAACAACAATCTTGATGTGTAAATGAGATCAAATGTGGGAGGGGGCTTGCCCCCTCCCACATTTTGACCTCACTCCAACTTAAGGGATCAGTCGAAGGTGATGCCTTGAGCCAAAGGAAGCTCCAGCGAGTAGTTCACGGTATTGGTCTGGCGACGCATGTACCCGCGCCACGCATCCGAACCCGACTCACGCCCGCCACCGGTCTCTTTCTCACCGCCAAACGCGCCGCCGATTTCCGCGCCACTCGGGCCGATGTTGACGTTGGCGATGCCGCAGTCGCTGCCGACCGCCGACATGAATTGCTCGGCTTCACGCACGTCGGTGGTGAAGATGCACGACGACAAGCCTTGCGGCACGGCATTGTTCAGGCGCAGGGCTTCGGCGAAGTCGCTGTAGCCCACCACATAGAGAATCGGGGCGAAGGTTTCGGTGCACACCACATCGCTTTGCTCGGGCATTTCCACAATCGCCGGCGACACGTAGTAGGCGTTGGGGAACTTGTCTTCCAGTTGACGCTTTCCACCGAACACCTTGCCGCCTTCGCTCAAGGCTTGCTCCAGGGCGTCCTGCATAGCGTCGAAACCATGCTTGTCGATCAGCGGGCCGATCAGGTTGCCTTCCAGCGGGTGGCCGATGCGTACTTTGGAATAGGCTGCCTTGAGACGCGTGACGATTTCTTCTTTGACCGACGCGTGGGCGATCAGGCGGCGCAAGGTGGTGCAACGCTGGCCGGCGGTGCCGACGGCGCTGAACAGGATCGCCCGTACGGCCATGTCCAGGTCGGCGCTTGGGCCGAGGATCATCGCGTTGTTGCCGCCCAGCTCAAGAATGCTGCGGGCAAAACGTGCGGCGACCTTCGGCGCCACTTCACGGCCCATGCGCGTGCTGCCGGTGGCGCTGATCAGGGCGACGCGCGGGTCATCCACCAGCGCGGCACCCGCGTCGCGGCCGCCGATGATCACTTGGCTCAGGTACTCGGGAGCGCCGTCGAATTGCTTCAACACGCGCTCGAACAGCGCCTGGCAGGCCAGGGCGGTGAGCGGGGTCTTTTCCGACGGTTTCCAGATCACCGCGTTGCCGCACACCAGGGCCAGGGTGGTGTTCCACGCCCACACGGCCACCGGGAAGTTGAAGGCGCTGATCACGCCGACCACACCCAGCGGGTGCCAGGTTTCACGCATGTGGTGGCCCGGACGCTCGGAGGCGATGGTCAAACCGTACAACTGGCGCGACAGGCCGACGGCGAAGTCGCAGATGTCGATCATTTCCTGCACTTCACCCAGGCCTTCCTGGGTGATCTTGCCGGCTTCCCAGGACACCAGCTCGCCCAGGTCGGCCTTGTATTCACGCAGTACATCGCCAAATTGACGTACCAATTCGCCACGGCGCGGTGCCGGCACTTTGCGCCAGGCTTCGAATGCATGCTCGGCGCGACTGACCTGTTGCTCCACCTCGGCCGCGCCCTCCCAGTCCACGGCGCCGATGCGACTGCCATCAATCGGCGAATGCACAGGCTGTTTGCCCGACTGGTACAGCGCCGGGTTTACCCCGAGACGATCAAGCAATGCGGCAACCATGGGTCACTCCTTCAATCTGCAAACAAAAAATTGCGCCGCGGCCCGCACGGCGATCCAGGCCTTATTTGTAGCTGGCCCAAGACTTGCCAACAAACGACGATTAGGCGAGATATCATTCCGTTTATTCATGCAAAGAATAAAAAGAGGCGTGCCTTGCTGAACAAAAGACATTTGCCCTCGATCACTGCCCTGCAGTGTTTCGAAGCCGCGACCCGCCACCTCAGCTTTACCCGCGCCGCCGAGGAGCTGAACCTCACGCAAAGCGCGGTGAGCAAGCAGGTGGCGCAGTTGGAAGAATTGCTGCAACACCTGCTGTTTCGTCGGGTGCGCCGCCGCTTGCAGATGACCCCGGCGGGTGACCTGTACCTGGTGGAGGTGCGCAAGATCCTTACGCAGGTGGAGATGTCCACCCACTATTTGCGCTCCTATGGCGGCGAGACCGAAGTGTTGCGCGTCTCCACGCCCTACACCTTCGGCGCGCGCTGGCTGGTGCCGCGCCTCAAGGGCTGGCGGCTGCGTCATCCGCAGATCCACCTGGACCTGTGCAACGAGCAGGACGCGGACGACCTGCTGCAAGGCAAGGCCGATATGGCCTTCTACTTCGGCCAGGGCTCACGCCCCGGCACCGAGAGCCTGAAACTCTTCAGCGAGGAGCTGGTGCCGGTGTGCGCGCCGGAGAGCTTGCCGGCGCAGCCGTTCACCGATCCCACGCAACTGAGCGACCTGGTGCTGCTGCAAAACGCCTCGCGGCCACAGGGCTGGCATGACTGGTTCGCCAGCCAGGGCTTCCACACCGAGCACAGCTATCACGGGCCGCGTTTCGACACCTTCTATATGTGCATTCGGGCCGCGCAGGTAGGGTGTGGTGTCGCGCTGCTGCCGCGGTTTCTGGTGGAGGAGGAATTGGCCGACGGTAAGTTGGTGATTCCTTGGCAGCATGCGATGCCGAGTCAGGACGCGTATTACCTGGCCTACCCGGAGCATTCGGCGGAAGTGCCCAAGGTGCGGGATTTTGTGAAGTGGATGATGGAGCAAGTTATTTAGTGCCTGGAATACCGCTATCGGGAGCAAGCCCCCTCCCACAGTTGGAATGCATTTCAACTGTGGGAGGGGGCTTGCTCCCGATAGCGCCGGTGGCCTTGGCAAAAAAATCACTGGCAAACCGACCCACGTCTATGCGCCACTAGCCCCCTTCCTTAATTGTGCGTAAAGGTCGGCACCCATCGCCGACCCGTCTGGAGATTCCCGTTATGAGCGAGAGTGTGTTTGCCGATCGCATCGTGCAGAACTTGCTCGACACCGACTTCTACAAGCTGACCATGATGCAGGCGGTGCTGCACAACTACCCCAACGTGGAAGTTGAATGGGAGTTTCGTTGCCGCAACAGCGAAGACCTGCGCCCGTACCTGGCGGAGATCCGTTACCAGATCGAACGCCTCGCCGAGCTGAGCCTGAGCCCGGATCAGTTGGGCTTCCTGGAGCGCATCAGCTTCATGAAGCCGGACTTCCTGCGGTTCCTCGGGCTGTTCCGCTTCAACTTGCGTTACGTGCAGACCGGCATCGAGAACGGCGAGCTGTTCATCCGCCTGCGCGGGCCGTGGCTGCATGTCATCCTGTTTGAAGTGCCGATGCTGGCCATCGTCAGCGAAGTGCGCAACCGCTACCGCTACCAGACCGTGATCCTCGAACAGGCCCGCGAACAGCTGTACCGCAAGTTCGACTGGCTGACCGCCAACGCCAGCAGCGACGAGCTGTCCGAGCTGCAAGTGGCCGACTTCGGCACGCGCCGACGCTTCTCGTACCGGGTGCAGGAAGAGGTGGTCAGCGTGCTCAAGCATGACTTCCCTGGGCGCTTTGTCGGCACCAGCAACGTGCACCTGGCCCGCGAGTTCGATATGAAGCCGCTGGGTACCATGGCCCACGAATGGATCATGGCCCACCAGCAACTCGGCCCGCGCCTGATCGACAGCCAGATCGCCGCGCTGGACTGCTGGGTCCGCGAATACCGTGGCCTGCTGGGTATCGCCCTGACCGACTGCATCACCACCGACGCGTTCCTCGGCGACTTCGACCTGTACTTCGCCAAGCTTTTCGACGGCCTGCGCCATGACTCCGGCGACCCGGTGCAGTGGGCGGAAAAAGCCATCGCCCACTACCACAAGCTCGGCATCGAACCGATGAGCAAGACCCTGGTGTTCTCCGACAGCCTGTCGCTGCCCAAGGCCCTGGAAATATTCCGTGCGCTGCGCGGTCGGATCAATGTGAGCTTTGGCATCGGCACCAACCTGACCTGCGACATTCCAGGTGTCGAGCCGATGAGCATCGTGCTTAAAATGACCGCCTGCAATGGCCAGCCCGTCGCGAAGATCTCCGATGAAGCGGGCAAGACCCACTGCACCGACCCGAATTTCGTCGCCTATTTGCGTCATGTTTTCAAAGTACCTGCCATCTCTAGCAAGGAGTGAATCATGCAAGCCGTACAGCGTGAGATTGCTGAACAGCTCAAGGTCCAAGCGCCGTTTAACGACCAGGCCGCCCTTGAGGCCGAGGTTGCCCGCCGCGTGACCTTTATCCAGGATTGCCTGCGCAATTCCGGGCTCAAAACGTTGGTGCTGGGCATCAGTGGTGGCGTCGACTCCCTGACTGCCGGCCTGCTCGCCCAACGCGCGATGCAGGAACTGCGCGCCAGCACCGGTGATGAGGCCTACCGTTTTATCGCCGTGCGCCTGCCCTACGAAACCCAGTTCGATGAGCTCGACGCCCAGGCCTCGGTGGACTTTATCGAGCCCGACGAGCGTCACACCGTGAACATCGGCCCAGCGGTGAAAGCCCTGGCCAATGAAGTGGCGGCGTTCGAAGGCAAGGCGGCGGTGTCCCGCGATTTCGTGCTGGGCAACACCAAGGCGCGCATGCGCATGGTGGCGCAGTACACCATCGCGGGCGCGGCGGGTGGGCTGGTGATCGGTACCGACCATGCGGCGGAAGCGGTGATGGGTTTTTTCACCAAGTTCGGTGATGGGGCCTGCGATTTGGCACCGTTGAGCGGGCTGGTGAAGAACCAGGTGCGTGCGATTGCACGGCACTTTGGGGCGCCGGAGTCGCTGGTGGAGAAGGTTCCGACGGCCGACCTGGAAGACTTGTCACCGGGCAAGCCGGATGAAGCGTCCCATGGCGTGACCTACGCCGAGATCGATGCCTTTCTGCACGGTGAGCCGGTGCGTGAGGAAGCGTTCAAGATTATCTGCGAGACGTACCGCAAGACTGAGCACAAGCGGGTCATGCCGTTTGCGCCGTGAGGTGAACCAGATAGGCTGGTGTTGACTGTTAGACCGCTATCGCAGGCAAGCCAGCTCCCACAGTTGACCGGGTTCCAGCATGAGAATGCGGTGGAATGTGGGAGCTGGCTTGCCTGCGATGAACGATGACTCGGTTCAACTGACCGCCCACAAAAAAGCGCCCTTCAGGGCGCTTTTTTTTCGACCGGCGTCGGCTTACTTAACGGTCACAGTGCCTTTCATCATCGAGATGTGGCCTGGGAACGAGCAGAAGAACGCATAGTCAGTCCCGGCGGCCAGCTTCGACACGTCGAAGGTCACCGAATCTTTCTCGCCGGCACCGATGATTTTGGTGTGGGCGATGATGCGGTCGTCACCTGGCTTCAGGTAGTCCTTATCAATACCGGCAGCCATGCCATCGGTGGCCACCGGCTGCATGTTGGCCGCACTGGTCAGCACCCAGTTATGACCCATGACGTTTTTCGGCAAGTTGCCGGAGTGAGTCAGCTCGACGGTGAATGTCTTGCAGCTCTTGTCGATTTCAATGGCTTTGGTGTTGAAGGACATCTGGTCAGTGGAGTCGACGGTGACCTTGCACTCTGCAGCAAGCAACTGGCCGCTCGCCAGAGTCAGCAGGGAAACAGCAACGAGTTTGGCAAACATGTGAATCTCCAAGGCAGGGTTTAAACAATACGTCATGCGACAAGGGTGCCTGATACAGGCATAAATTCTTATGATCTGAATCAACAGATTGTATACAACTTTAGGCTATCAGACTGATCAACACAATCAACCAGCCAAAGTACTGCCACCTGCCTATGATCGGCCCATCACCCACTGGAGTCCGAGCCATGCACCTCAATCAACTGTTCAACGGCCTGTTGGCTGCCTACGCCTGCGGTAAGTGAAGGCCAAGCGCACCTTGAAGCTGCTACCATGTCGTCCCAAGGCAGCTGCGTGCCGCCACCCTCACCTTCGACCCTAGAGGATCGCCCATGGCCAAACCTAATTACTCCTTCGCCAAACGTCAGAGAGACTTGGCCAAGGAACAGAAGAAAGAGGAAAAACTGCAACGCAAGAAAGCCGCTGCAGACGAAGAAGCCGGCGCACTGAACCCGGATGCTGAGGGTGATGTTGAAGTAACGAGCGACGCGACCGAAACACCAAAAGATCCGGCTGAATAATTTCCTTTGTGCTGAGCCGGCGCCTCCGGCTCGGCACAATCAACCGTTATTCCAGCGGCATCACCGTCACCCGCACTTCCGGGTCATGGTTCCCCCCTCCCAGAATCACCCCTCGCAACGGCGACACATCAGAGAAATCCCGGCCCCAGGCCAGGGTGATGTGCTCCAGTGCCGGTTGCACATTGTTCGTCGGATCAAAATCCACCCAGCCCGACACCGGGCAATACACTGACACCCATGCATGGGACGCATCGGCGCCGATCAGCCGTGGCTGGCCGGGCGGTGGCTGGGTGAGCAGGTAGCCGCTGATGTAGCGCGCCGCCAGCCCGCGCGAGCGCAGGCAGGCGAGCATCAGGTGGGCGAAGTCCTGGCACACACCGCGTCGTCGCTCCAGCACCTCTACCAGCGGCGTGGCGACCTGGGTGGCTTCGGCATCGAAGGTGAACTCGCTGAAGATTTTCTCCATCAGCGCCTGCACGCCCAGCAACAACGGTTTGCCCGGCGGGAAACAACTTTCTGAAAACTCGACGAAGGTTTTTTTCAGGTGCACGTAGGGCGATTCAAAACGGTAGCGGCAAGCCTCGATCAGCTCGGGGGACATGGCCTGGCTGCTGTAGGTGAGGCTATCGCGGGTCTGGTCCCAGGGCGGCGACTGCCGGAAATCCAATGCCGGCCGCGCCAGCACTTCCACGGTCAGCCCGGCGTTCACCAGTAATTCATCATGGGGTCGCTCAAAGGCCAGGCGCGTTATCGGGTTGCCGAACACATCCAGCTCATCGCGACGTGACGATGGCTGCGGGCTGATCTCCAACTGCTGCGAACTGCAGCGCTGCCAGGCGCACGGCCGAGGCCACAGGTGCGCCAACTGCTGGGCCAGGGACACCGCGCTGTCGTAGTGGTAATGGGTATCGTGGAAAATCTGGTAGCGCGCACTCATCACACCGACACCGTTTGCTGGCTGACATCATCCACATGGGCGAAATGGCGCAAGGCCAGGCGATCCGACACTTGCCCACTCTCATCGGCGACCGCTTGCAGCAGGTCCGCCAGGCCATCCAACGCGGCACGCACACTGGACTCGCCAAACAACGGGTTCTCCAGGCAGCCCAAGTCGAAACGCGCCAAACGCTCGATCAACGGGGCGAGACCAGTTTCCCGAGGCACGCCGAAATCATCGTTGAGCCGCCGCAGGGTGCGGCTCACCAGTTTCAATTGGAACAACACCGCATGGGGGTTCTGCTCGTCCAGCAGCAGCAGGTCGAGCACCGGGATCAACTGCGGCACGGCCAGGTAACGCGAGCGGTAGGTGATGCTGCTGTTGCCCAGCTCCAGCAACCACTCCAACCCCGCCTGATCAAACACCGCCACGCCACGCAAAAACGCCGCGAGGCTGCTGCTGAGGAATTGCAGGCGCTCGATGCGCCGGCCCATCATCAAGAAGCGCCAGCCTTCGTCGCGGGTCATGTCGTCCAGGGCAAACCCGGACAGCGCCGCCAGGGACATCACCAGGCGGTTGAGGAAATCCAGCAATTCGCCAAAGTCCGGGGTGTCGCTTTCCAGCTCCATGGCTTCGCGCTGCAGCTCTACCAAGGCCTGCCAGTTCTCCCTGGACAACTTGCCGCGCACCTGGGATGCCGCCCACTGCAAGCGTTGCAGGTTGGCGCGCAAGCTCGATGGCCAGTCGTCACCGAGCAGCGCAGCCAGCAGGCGTTCGGGCAACTCGCCCTCCTCCGGCAGCAGGCGCAGGTTTTCACCCAGCTCGACGGCCGCTTGCAAGGCCAACGGATCGTCGCCGTCCACATAGCGCGCCAGCACGATGCGCAACCAGCGCGCGCTGTCATCACAGCGCTCGCAGTAACGACCAAACCAGAACAGGTTTTCCACCACGCGGGACGGCAGATAAGGATCGCGGCGCACCAGGTCGTGGGCGCCGATCGCGCGCTGCGCGCGCCACTGCTCGCCACCGGCGGCGCGTTCACCCAGCACCCACGTGTCCTTGCTTGCCCCACCGCGCTGCATCGACACCACTTCGGCATCAGCCTCGGCGGCCACCCGCGTCAGGCCACCGGGCAGCACACGGTAACCCTCGGCGCTGGCCACGGCGTACACGCGCATGCCGATGGCGCGGTGCTGCAGGTGGTCATCCACGGTGTGCCATACCGGCGCCTGGGACAATTGCGCCAGTTCCTGGGCGACGTAGGCGTAAGGGCGCGCGCGCATGCGCTCGGCCAGGGCCTGGCGTTGTTCATCGTTCAGGTCACGGCCGAATACCGGGGCGAAACTTTGCGACGGAAACGCGGGCTTGATCAGCAGTTCCGGCAGTTTCTCCAGGGCTTCGGCAAGCACCGGTGCTTCACCGCACCACCACGTGGCGATAGACGGCAGGATCAGCGTTTCACCGAACAGGAATTCGTTGATCTTGGGTAAAAAGCCAAGCAAGCCAGGGGATTCCAGCACGCCACTGCCCAGGGCATTGGCCACCAGCACATTGCCTTGGCGCACGGCATCGAGCAGGCCAGGCACGCCGAGGGCCGAGTCGGTGCGCAGTTCCAGCGGGTCGCAGAAATCGTCATCCAGGCGGCGCATGATCGCGTGTACCCGGCGCAGGCCGCTGAGGGTTTTCAGGAACACGGTGCTGTCGCGCACGGTGAGATCGCCGCCTTCCACCAGCGGGTAGCCGAGTTGGCGCGCGAGGTAGAGGTGTTCGAAGTAGCTTTCGTTGAAACGGCCTGGCGTGAGCAGCACGATCAATGGCGGCTGGTCATCACTGGGCGCCTGGCGGGCCAGGGTTTCCTGAAGCGTGCGGAAAAAACCGGTGAGGTGCTGCACCTGCAGGTCACGGTACAGGTCCGGAAAGGCACGGGACACGATGGTGCGGTTTTCCAATGCATAGCCAGCACCCGACGGCGCCTGGGTACGGTCCGCGGTGACCCACCAACGGCCATCCGGGGTGCGCGCCAGGTCCACGGCGTACAGGTGCAGGAACGCACCGTCCGGCGGCTGGATGCCCTGGCACGGCCACAGGAAATTGTTATGCCCGAACACCAGCTCGGCCGGCAGCAAGCCCTCTTTGATCAGGCGTTGCGGGCCGTACAGGTCGGCGAGCACGGCATTGAGCAGGCGCGCACGCTGGGCGATCCCGGCCGACAGGTGCCGCCATTCATCAGCGGCCAGCACATGGGGCAGCAGGTCCAGTTCCCACGGACGGTCGGCGCCCTTGGGGTCGGCGTAGACGTTGTAGGTCACGCCGTTTTCCTGGATCTGCCGCGTCAGCAACGCCTGACGCTGGGCCAGTTGCGCGGGGGTGCTGCGTTGCAGGTGGTCAAGCAGGCGTCGCCAATGGGCACGTACCGCACCGCTGTCGTCCAGCAATTCGTGATAGGTGCCCGCGGTCAGCGGGTAACGGTCGAGCAAGTCGGACATGGAACGCTCGGCAGGGGCAAGGGGGCTCAGTTTAATTCAAATTCACCGAAATCTAATGTGGGCGGGGGCTTGCTCCCGACGGCAGTGAGTCAGTCAACTCATGTATCGGCTGATTCACCGCAATCGGGAGCAAGCCCCCTCCCACATTTGTATCGTGTTTAGTCTTTTTTATTGGGGAAACGCCGTAGATCCAGGGTCATCGGCAACTCATCGTTGATCACCAGTCTTGGCACGGGGAGTTTCCCTGGGCTGTGCCCCAAGCGGAAAAACCGCGCCATGCGCCGGCTTTCGGCCTCGTTGGCATTCACCGGTAAGCTGTCGTAATTGCGCCCGCCCGGATGGGCGACATGGTACTGGCAACCGCCCAGCGAGCGTTGCATCCAGGTGTCCAGCAGATCAAACACCAACGGCGCATGCACCGCGATGGTCGGTTGCAGGCAGTTGGCCGGCTGCCAGGCGCGATAACGCACGCCCGCGACGAACTCACCCACGCGCCCGGTCGCGTGCAGCGGCACCGGGATGCCGTTGCAGGTCAGCAGGTAGCGTTGCGGTGGCAGCCCGGTCAATTTGACTTGCAGGCGCTCCAGGGACGAATCCACATAGCGCACCGTGCCGCCCACCGCGCCCTCCTCGCCCAGCACATGCCAGGGTTCCAGGGCCTGGCGCAGTTCCAGTTCGATACCGCTGACGGCATAGTCGCCGACTTTGGGGAAACGGAATTCCAGGTGCGCGGCGAACCATTCGGCGCGCAGCGGGTAGCCGGCCGCGTTGAGTTCGACGATCACGTCGGCGAAGTCCTGCTCGATAAAGTGCGGCAACAGGAAACGGTCGTGCAGCTCGGTGCCCCAGCGCGCCAGCTTCGGCGGTGCATAGGGTTCGCGCCAGAAGCGCGCGACCAAGGCGCGCAGCAGTAGCTGTTGCGTGAGGCTCATGCGTGCGTGGGGCGGCATCTCAAAGGCGCGCAGCTCCAGCAGGCCCAAGCGGCCGGTGGCGCCATCCGGCGAGTAGAGCTTGTCGATGCAGAATTCGGCGCGATGGGTGTTGCCCGTTACGTCGATCAGCAGGTTACGCAGCAGGCGGTCGACCAACCATGGCGGGCATTCTTCACCGGGTTCGGGCATTTGCGCGAAAGCGATTTCCAGCTCGTACAGCGCATCGTTGCGCGCCTCGTCCACACGCGGCGCCTGGGACGTCGGGCCGATGAACAGACCGGAGAACAGGTAGGACAACGACGGGTGGTTATGCCAGTAGCTGATCAGACTGCGCAGCAGATCGGGTCGGCGCAGGAACGGCGAGTCCTTGGGCGTCGCGCCGCCGAGCACAAAGTGGTTACCGCCGCCGGTGCCGGTGTGGCGCCCGTCGATCATGAATTTCTCGGTGGTGAGGCGGGTTTGCCGGGCCTCTTCGTAGAGGAATTCGGTGCGCTCCACCAACTCATCCCAGGTGGCGGACGGCTGCACGTTGACCTCGATCACACCGGGGTCCGGGGTGACGCGGAAGTTGCTCAGGCGGTTGTCGGCTGGCGGTTCATAGCCTTCCAGCAACACCGGACAGTGCAGTTCCTCGGCCGTCGCCTCGATGGCAGCCACCAGTTCCAGATAGTCTTCGACGCGTTCCAGGGGCGGCATGAACAGATAGAGGCGCCCTTCCCGTGCTTCGGCGCACAGGGCCGTGCGGGTCAGCCAATCGGCGGACTCGTCCACCTTGGGCACGCGTTCATCAAACGGCGCGGGTTCGCCGTGGCTTTGCAGTTGGGAGGTGGTCGGCAGCTCCGGCTGGTCCTGGTTAGGGTCCGTCGGGTGCACAAATGGATATTCCGCCGCCGTCACCCAAGGCTGCGAGGCCAATGGCAGGCGGTAGCCCAGCGGCGAGTCGCCCGGCACCAGGCGGCAATGGTTGTCGCGCAGGTACCAGCGCCCGCTTTGCCAGCGGTCATTGGCCGCCGTGCGCGCCAAGGGCAGCACTTGGCCGATGATTTTATCCAGGCCCTGGGCGAACACTTTGCGCAGGCGCTCGCGTTCCAGGTCATCGCTCAGGCGCGGGTCTTGGGCGGTGACGTTTTGCGGCAGCGCGCCTTCACGCCACAGGTAGTAGAAATTGTCTTCGAAGGCCGGGAACACAAAGCGCGCCGGCAGTTTAAGGCGTTCAGCGACGCTGGCCAGGAAACGCCCGGCCAGCGCGCCGTCCGCACCATAGTCCTGCTGTTCATCGGCGATCAACGCGCTGTTGTGCCAGATCGGCACACCGTCGCGGCGCCAGTAGCAATTGAGCGACCAGCGCGGCAGCTGCTCGCCGGGGTACCACTTGCCCTGGCCGAAGTGCACCAGGCCCTTGGGCGCGTAGTGCTTGCGCATGCGCTGGAACAGTTCGGCAGACAGGCGGCGTTTATCCGGCCCGAGCGCAGCGGTGTTCCATTCGGCACCGTCGGGGTCGTCGATGGACACGAAGGTCGGCTCGCCCCCCATGGTCAGGCGTACGTCGTCCTTGAGCAGGTCACCGTCGATCTGCCGGCCCAAGGCCTGGATCGCCAGCCATTGGTCTTCGGTGTAGGGCTTGGTGACCCGTGGGGCTTCCCAAATCCGCTCTACCGACATTTCGTGGGTGAATTCGCACTCGCACGGCTCCACCAGCCCACTGATCGGTGCGGCAGACGAGGGATCGGGACTGCAGGCCAATGGAATATGGCCTTCACCGGCGAACAGCCCGGAGGTGGCATCCAAGCCGATCCATCCCGCGCCGGGCAAATACACTTCGCACCAGGCGTGCAGGTCGGTGAAGTCCACTTCCGTGCCGGATGGCCCGTCAAGGGCTTTGACGTCAGCGGTCAGCTGGATCAAATAACCGGAGACAAACCGTGCCGCCAACCCGAGGTTGCGCAGCAATTGCACCAGCAGCCAAGCCGAGTCGCGGCACGAGCCGGAGGCGTTTTCGAGGGTGAATTCCGGCGTTTGCACGCCCGGCTCCATGCGGATCAGGTAGCCGATATCGGCCGCCAGGCGCTGGTTGAGGCCCACCAGAAAGTCCACCGCCGGCAAGGGTGTGCGGTCGATACCCGCCAGGTACGCGGCAAACTTCGGCGTCAGCGGCAGGGTTTCCAGGTACGGCGCCAGCTCACGCTGTTCATCGGCGGCGTAGCGGAAGGGGATTTTTTCGGCATAGGGCTCGAGGAAAAAGTCGAATGGGTTGAACACCGCCATCTCGGCGACCAGGTCGACCTCAATGCGCAGTTCATCGGTCTTTTCCGGAAACACCAAGCGCGCCAGGTAGTTGCCCTGAGGGTCTTGCTGCCAATTGATGAAGTGCTGCTCGGGCAGCACTTTCAGTGCGTAGGACAAAATCCGCGTACGGCTATGGGCAGCCGGACGCAACCGCACAATCTGCGGGCCGAGTTCGACCGCGCGGTCGTAACGGTAATGCGTAACGTGGTGCAACGCGACATGAATCGACACGGCGGCCTCCTGCGAGCCAGGGCATGGACACAAACCGCGCAAGACTTATGCCAGAGCGGCCGTCGTTGCGCTTTATCGTAAGACCCGGTGCAGTACAGCACCAAAACGGCGCCAGCGGGGGGTGCCATGGTGCAAGTAACGCACATATTTGTGGCGTGCGTGTGAGGATCAGTGGTGAATCTACCCAGCTAGCGCGCTTTGTGCGTTGCGATGATGGCTTGGCGCAGCCGTCGCACTTCAACCAGTTTCTGGCGCATTTCGCGGTGACGCCTGCTGTTGAGCAACAGCAATCCCAGCAGGGGGAACAACACGCTCAAGCCATAGGACAGCCAATGCGGACCAAAGGCGATAGTGGGCAGCGCCGCCAGAACACAAAGCGCGAGCAGCATCACCAGCGGCCATACCCACTGCGGCCGCCCGCGCGCGATCATGAAATTGCACTGCACGATGCCCCACGTCAGCGCGAGGCCACCCAGGAAGGAATACTGGAGGTTATCGTCCAGCGGCAAGCGTGGGAAATAACTGTCGACAATCAGCGGCACCGCAAACACCAGGCTAAACACGGCCGCGAAAATCGCGCCCATGAAGACCGGAAAATAGTGCGCCAGAAAACTACGAATGCTAGGCAGCTCATTCATCGCTCATTTCCTCATACAACCCCACGGCAATGGTGCGCACATTCCCCGAAAGCGCACTGCCGGTAAACCCGATGGCAGCGCCAAGGGCATCCTGTATCTGGGTCACCGTTGCATGCTTGACCTGCGCCGGCGTGAAACGCTTGGTCGCCTCGCCGGACAACTGTTTCAACTTGAGCATTTTGGCGCTCATGCGCGGATCCTGGATGCTGAGCAGCTCCTTCGTCAGCTTGGCACGCTCTTGCCGGTTCAATCCGCGCAGCACTTCCCTCACGCTTTTACCGGTGGTGGCCTGGTTCAACCGCACCAGTTTTACCGTGGTCAACGTCGAGGCACCGACTCCGATCAAAGACGCAGCATCCAGCGCGGTCATCGTGTATTGATACCACTCCGAGCTGTCGAGCTTGTCATTTTTGGCGGGATTACTGATCTCATTACTGACGCGATAGCCACTGGCAAAACACTGGAGTGTGCTGGCGGTGGCAGCGGTATAGCCGATAACCGTCACCACGCTGCTCGCGCCCGCCGTGAACGGCACGGCGACGGTGCCGCTGAGCACCACAAGCCAACCGAGGATCGCGCCTGCACAGGATAGGGAGGTGTTGATCGCCTCTCCCACCAGGCGCGATTCGCGGGGATTGTCCTGCACCTGTTGCACAAACTGCGCCGGGGCGATGTATTTCTGCGCTTCACGCAAAATAATGCGTTTGGGGGCAATGCTGCAGATCGGCTGGAATTCGCGCAGGGTGACCACGTTGAAATCGGCGTCGATATACACAACACCCGCACCAACAATGCCGGGGTCGGCATCGATGGCGGCGAACAGGCGCGGCAGGTTGATCTGGCTTTCAATGCGCTGGCGCGCCATGAACTGCGAGCGGTTGGTGTCCATGCCGATGCCGGCCAGGGGGTTGCCCATGGGTGTTCTTCCTTGAAAGTAATAGTGGCCGGTGGGGCCTCATCGGGGGCAAGCCCCCTCCCACAGTTGACCGAGTTCCAGCATGAGAATGCGGTCGAATGTGGGAGGGGGCTTGCCCCCGATAGCGATTCAATGGCCGCCACCTTAACAAACAGGCTACCCATCGACTAGAAAGCAAAACGCCAGCACGAGGCTGGCGTTTGGCAGGTTCAGGCTGGACTCAACGCGGCACGACCGGCTTGCGCGCAGGCTTGCCACCCTTGCCCTTGGCCGCATCAGTGCGCTCTTTGGCTGCCTGCTTGTTGCGCGCCTGGGCCGCGGCCTTGGCTTGTTCCCGCTTGTCCCACGGGTTGCTGCCATCGCTGCCGCGAGGTGGCAGGCCCGTGTGCTGGGTGAGGATCTTGGTCGTTGTTTCCTTGGCCACTTTGTGGCTGCCGGCCGGCGTCGAGTTCTTACGACGCGCACTCTGGTAGCTGTCGGTAGACGGCTGGTGCAACGGGATCAACTGGTCCTTACCCGGCCCGATCAGGTCGGCGCGGCCCATGCGGGTCAACGCTTCACGCAGCATCGGCCAGCCTTTCGGGTCGTGGTAGCGCAGGAAGGCCTTGTGCAGACGGCGCTGTTCTTCGCTCTTGACGATGGTCACCGCGTCACTCTTGTAGGTGACCTTGCGCAGCGGGTTCTTGCCCGAGTGGTACATCGCGGTGGCAGTGGCCATCGGCGACGGGTAGAACGCCTGCACTTGGTCGGCGCGGAAGCCGTTACCCTTGAGCCACAGGGCCAGGTTCATCATGTCTTCATCGGTGGTGCCCGGGTGGGCGGCGATGAAGTAAGGAATCAGGTACTGCTCCTTGCCCGCTTCCTTGGTGTACTTCTCGAACATGCGCTTGAACTTGTCATAGCTGCCAATGCCCGGCTTCATCATCTGATTGAGCGGACCTTCCTCGGTGTGTTCCGGGGCGATTTTGAGGTAGCCACCGACGTGGTGGGTGACCAACTCTTTGACGTACTCCGGCGACTCAACGGCCAGGTCGTAGCGCAGGCCGGAAGCGATCAGAATCTTCTTCACACCCGGCAAGGCACGAGCGCTGCGGTACAGCTGGATCAACGACGAGTGGTCGGTGTTCAGGTTCGGGCAGATGCCAGGGAATACGCACGACGGCTTGCGGCACGCGGATTCGATCTCAGGGCTCTTGCAGGCGATGCGGTACATGTTCGCGGTCGGGCCGCCGAGGTCGGAGATCACGCCGGTAAAACCTGGGACCTTGTCGCGGATCTCTTCGATTTCGCGAATGATCGACTCTTCGGAGCGGTTCTGGATGATGCGACCTTCGTGCTCGGTGATCGAGCAGAAAGTGCAGCCGCCGAAGCAGCCACGCATGATGTTCACCGAGAAACGGATCATGTCGTAGGCCGGGATTTTTTCCTTGCCGTACGCCGGGTGCGGGACGCGGGCGTAAGGCATGCCGAACACGTAGTCCATTTCTTCGGTGGTCATCGGAATCGGTGGTGGGTTGAACCACACGTCGACTTCACCGTGCTTCTGCACCAGGGCGCGGGCGTTGCCTGGGTTGGTTTCCAGGTGCAGCACGCGGTTGGCGTGGGCATAGAGCACCGCATCACCACGGACTTTTTCCACCGATGGCAGGCGGATCACGGTCTTGTCGCGGGTCATGCGCGGGCTGGCCAGGATCTGCACGACCTTGGCTTCTTCCGGATCATCAACCGGACCCTTTTCCTGCTCGATGGCGCAGGCCTGGGTGTCCTGGGTGTTGACGTACGGGTTGATGATCTTGTCGACCTTGCCCGGACGGTCGATACGCGTGGAGTCCACTTCGTACCAGCCGGCAGGCGTATCACGACGAATGAACGCGGTGCCGCGCACGTCGGTGATGTCTTCGATCTTGTGGCCCCACGACAGGCGCTGGGCAACTTCGACGATAGCGCGCTCGGCGTTGCCGTACAGCAGGATATCGGCGGTGGCATCGATCAGGATCGAGTTGCGCACACGGTCCTGCCAGTAGTCGTAGTGGGCGATGCGGCGCAGGGAGGCTTCGATGCCGCCGAGTACGATCGGCACGTTCTTGTAGGCTTCCTTGCAACGCTGGCTGTACACCAGGCTCGCGCGGTCCGGGCGTTTGCCGGCCATGCCGCCGGGGGTGTAGGCGTCGTCGGAACGGATTTTCTTGTCGGCGGTGTAGCGGTTGATCATCGAGTCCATGTTGCCGGCCGCGACACCGAAGAACAGGTTCGGCTCGCCGAGCTTCATGAAGTCGTCTTTGGACTGCCAGTTCGGCTGCGCAATGATCCCGACGCGGAAGCCCTGGGACTCCAGCAGCCGGCCGATGATCGCCATGCCGAACGACGGATGGTCAACGTACGCATCACCGGTGACGATGATGATGTCGCAGGAATCCCAGCCAAGCTGATCCATCTCCTCCCTGCTCATCGGCAGGAATGGCGCAGGACCGAAACATTCGGCCCAGTACTTGGGATAGTCAAATAACGGCTTGGCTGTTTGCATGACGGTGACCGGTGTTGAGATGAAAAATCGCGGGCGCGGAATATAGCACAAATTTTGACCAATTCCGACGGTAATGGTCGGAATTGAGCAGACGGGTTACTCGTCGTCGTCGAAGTTGTAGCTGCCCGGCGCAAGGTTTTCGAAGCGGGTGTACTTACCAATGAAGGCCAGCCGGATAAACCCGATGGGGCCGTTCCGCTGCTTGCCGATGATGATCTCGGCGATGCCCTTGTGCTCGGTCTCGGGGTGGTACACCTCGTCGCGGTACACGAACATGATCACGTCGGCGTCCTGCTCGATCGCTCCGGATTCCCGCAAGTCGGAGTTCACCGGGCGCTTGTTGGGACGTTGTTCCAGGGAACGGTTGAGCTGCGACAACGCCACCACCGGGCAGTTGAATTCCTTGGCCAGGGCCTTGAGGGACCGGGAAATTTCGGAAATTTCGTTGGTCCGGCTGTCACCGCTGGAGCCCGGGATCTGCATCAGCTGCAGGTAGTCGATCATGATCAGCGCGATGTCGCCATGCTCACGCACCAGGCGGCGGGTGCGCGCGCGCATTTCCGAGGGGCTGATACCGGCGGTGTCATCGATAAACAACTTGCGATCGTTGAGCAGGTTGACCGCCGACGTCAGGCGCGGCCAATCGTCGTCTTCCAACTGGCCGGAACGCACCTTGGTCTGGTCGATACGGCCCAGGGACGAGAGCATCCGCATGATCAACGATTCACCTGGCATCTCGAGGGAGTACACCAGGACGGTCTTGTCGCTGCGCAATACGGCGTTTTCCACCAGGTTCATCGCAAAGGTGGTCTTACCCATGGACGGACGGCCGGCGACGATGATCAAGTCGGAAGGCTGCAGGCCACTGGTTTTCTCGTCCAGGTCGGCATAACCGGTGGAAATACCGGTAATCGCGGCATCGGTGTTGAACAGCGTATCGATGCGGTCGATGGCCTTGGTCAGCAGGTCGTTGACGCTGACCGGGCCGCCGGTTTTCGGGCGCGCTTCGGCGATCTGGAAGATCTGGCGCTCGGCTTCGTCGAGGATCTCGGCGGCGGTGCGGCCTTCGGGGTTGAAGGCGCTGTCGGCGATCTCGGTGCTGATGCCGATCAACTGCCGCAGGGTGGCCCGCTCACGGACAATCTGGGCATAGGCCTTGATGTTGGCGACAGAGGGCGTGTTTTTCGCCAGTTCGCCCAGATAGCCCAGGCCACCAACTTGGGAGGTCTGGCCTTCCTTGTCCAACTGCTCGGCCAGCGTCACCACGTCGATCGGCGAGTTCTGGTCGGCCAGCTTAGCGATGGCCCGGAAGATCAGGCGGTGGTCATGACGATAGAAATCACCGTCCGAGACTTGATCCAGCACGCGTTCCCAGGCGTTGTTGTCCAGCATCAAACCACCGAGCACGGCCTGTTCGGCCTCGATGGAATGCGGCGGCACCTTCAGGGCAGCGGTTTGCAGATCGTATTGCTCAGGAGCTGAAATATCGTTCATGGCCACTTGGAATTAGGGGTGTGTAGAAAAACAAAAGGCACGACCTGTAAACAGGATCGTGCCCGATGTTAACTGCCTGACACGCGAGGTGCCAGTCAGTTAGGTGCTGCTTAAGCTGCTACCACGACAACGCGTACGGTGGCTTCAACTTCGGCGTGCAGGTGCACGGCTACGTCGAATTCGCCTACGTTGCGGATGGTGCCGTTCGGCAGACGAACTTCGCTCTTCTGCACTTCAACGCCGGAGGCGGTCAGTGCATCAGCGATGTCGTGGGTGCCGATCGAACCGAACAGCTTGCCTTCGTCACCGGCGGTGGCAGTGATAGTCACTTCCAGCTCAGCCAGTTGGGCAGCGCGAGTTTCGGCCGAAGCTTTTTTGTCTGCTGCTGCTTTTTCCAGCTCAGCACGACGCTCTTCAAACGCAGCCAGGTTGGCAGCGGTTGCAGCGGTGGCTTTGCCGTATGGCAGCAGGTAGTTACGACCGTAACCGGCCTTAACGTTCACTTTGTCGCCCAGGTTGCCCAGGTTGGCGACTTTTTCCAGAAGGATCAGTTGCATGTGAAAATCCTCTAACTTTTAACCTTCACCGTTCGCGTTATCGGCGTCTTTCGGCGCCAGACGACCGCGAAAATCAATCAGGCCGTCGACAATGGCCAGAACCACGAGTAACGGATAGATCAGCTGCATGAACAGCAACATCGTTACGTACATCCCCACCAGCCAAAACTTGGCCAGGCGCTTCTGCGCGACCAGCCCATGAATCAGGGCCAGCCCGGCAAACACCAGCGGTACGCTGCAAAACAGCACCATCAAGGCCATCTGCGAACCGAGGTTCGGCCCGATAACCATGAGAGCCAGCAGCAACATCGCCGGGCCCACGGGGATTCTGATACTGCGAAACTCGCGACCAAAACCACCCGGGTTGTACAACAACGCCTGCCAATATCGCCCAAGCATCAGGCTCAGCACGCTGACGATCTGCATCATTACCGCCATCAGGCCGATCAGGGCCGGTGCAATCAGTGTTGCCAGTCGCGCTCGCTCTTCTACCGACAGCTGCTGGTAGAGTTCCCCGAGGGCCATCGGCAGGATCTTGACGATCTCTTGCGACAGCGCCTCGATTTGCGGGCGGAAAGCCGCGTCAATCAACACCGAAAACACCAACCCCAATGCCACGCTGACCAGCAGCGTGCGGACCCAGGACTCACTTGCGCGTAAAACCAACGCAAGGCTCGACGACCCCAGCAGTACCAAAAGTACCTTGGGTTCGCCCAATTGCAGCCACCAGATCAAGGCGGCCAGCAATCCCAGGGCCAGGACGCCAAAGGCGTCCCGCAAACCGCGCCGCAGGAGCACAAGGCATCCAGCGGCAGCACCCAACCAATACAACAACGGCAATGCTGCACATCCAGCCACTACCAGAGTGGCCTGCACGCGACCGCGCATGATGAACTCAGCTAAGGCGCGCATGCATTCAATCCCTTACTACTTGTCGACTGCCCGGTCTCAGCGGCCGTGGCTGTCGGTGTAGGCCAGCAGGGCCAGGAAGCGGGCGCGCTTGATAGCGGTGGCCAGCTGACGCTGATAACGTGCTTTGGTACCGGTGATACGGCTTGGAACGATTTTGCCGGTCTCGGATACGTAGGCTTTCAGAGTGTTGAGATCTTTGTAATCGATCTCTTTCACGTCTTCAGCGGTGAAGCGGCAGAATTTACGACGACGGAAGAAACGTGCCATTTGATAGGCTCCTTAAAAGGTCCGTGGATTACTCGTCAGCGTTATCGCTGTTGTCGCTGTCATCACTGTCAGCGCTATCAGCGCCTTCGTGCTCAGGACGGTCGCGACGCTCACGGCGCTCACTGCGGTTTTCTTCAGCCTTGAGCATCTCGGATTGGCCGGTAACGGCTTCTTCGCGACGGATGACCAGGTTACGGATCACTGCATCGTTGTAGCGGAAGTTGTCTTCCAGCTCGGCCAGGGCCTTGCCAGTGCACTCAACGTTCAGCATCACGTAGTGAGCCTTGTGAACATTGTTGATTGCGTAGGCCAGTTGACGACGGCCCCAATCTTCCAGACGGTGGATTTTGCCGCCGTCTTCTTCGATCAGCTTGGTGTAACGCTCAACCATGCCGCCGACTTGCTCGCTTTGATCCGGGTGGACCAAAAAGATGATTTCGTAATGACGCATGAATGCTCCTTACGGGTTGTAGCCTGCCGCTCAAAAACGGTCAGACAAGGAGTGAATGACACTTATGGATCTTGCCGCAGGGAGGCACATCGGTGCCCGCCAGGAAGGCAAGGGGCGCAATTGTAGAGAAGGGGGAGGAAGCGCGCAAGGTGATTGGTGATTATTTGAACAATCCCCCCAAACACCACAAACGCAAATGTGGGAAGGGGCTTGCTCCCGATTACGGAGGATCAGCCACATTATCTGCAACTGAGACACCGATATCGGGGGCAAGCCCCCTCCCACATTGAGTCTTGCGCCAGGCCTGACTACTTCTTGGTCTTGGCCTTGGCACCCCGTTGGCGCCGGGCTTCAAACAGGCACACGCCGGTCGCGACCGACACGTTGAGGCTGCTGACACTGCCGGCCATCGGCAAATGCACCAGGTAGTCGCAATGCTCGCGGGTCAGGCGACGCATGCCCTTGCCTTCAGCACCCATGATCAGGATGGTCGGGCCGGTGAGGTCCTGGTCATAAATGCTGACCTCAGCCTCCCCCGCCGTGCCCACGACCCACAGGCCGCGTTGCTGGAGCTTCTCCAGGGTGCGCGCCAGGTTGGTCACGGCGACCAGCGGAATCACTTCGGCCGCACCGCAGGCAACTTTACGCACAACCGGCGTCAGGGTCGCCGACTTGTCTTTAGGCACGATCACCGCCAACGCGCCGGCAGCATCCGCCGAACGCAGGCAGGCGCCGAGGTTGTGCGGGTCGGTCACGCCGTCCAGCACCAGCAACAGCGGCGCGCCTTCGGTGCGGTCGAGCAGCTCGTCGAGCATGGCTTCGCCCCAGACCTGGCTAGGACTGACGTCCGCCACCACACCCTGGTGAACGCCTTCAACCCACACGTCCATTTCACGACGCTCGGCCTGGCCGATGGCAACTTTGTTTTGGGTGGCCAACTCGACCAGCGCTTGCACGCGCGGCTCGCTGCGACCTTCTGCCAACCACACTTGCTTGACGCGTTTAGGGTGGTGACGCAGCAGTGCTTCTACGGCGTGTACGCCGTAGATTTTTTCCAGACTCATGACTTGGCCTTAGGTTTGCGCGACCCGCCGCTTTTCGCGGGAGCCGAACCCGCCTTGGGCGGGCCTTTACGGTGTTTACTTGGCTTGCTCGACGGTTTTTCCGCCTCGCGGGACTTTCCCCCAGACGCCGCTTTACCACCGCTTTTGGCTTCGTTGAGCAACTGCTGCTTCAACTCACGGCTCTTGCGCAGTTCGGCGTTCTTCGCCGCTGCGTCGCTTGGGCGGTAGGCTTCGGGGGCCTTGTCCTTGGCAGAAGAACGACGACCGGCCTTGGCCGGCGCAGGCTCGGCAGCCGCTGCTTTCGCAGGAGCGCCCTTGCCTTTGCTGGCTGGCGCAGCAGGTTCGCTGCCACGCTTTTTACGGCTGTTCGGCGCTTCGGCGGGTTTGTCAGGCATGCCGAAATCGATCTTGCGCTCGTCGAGGTCGACGCGCATCACCTGCACTTCAACCGTGTCGCCCAAGCGGAAGCTGCGACCGGTGCGCTCGCCCGCCAAGCGGTGATGCACAGGGTCGAAGTGGTAGTAGTCGCCCGGCAAGGCGGTGACATGCACCAGACCCTCGACGTAGATATCGGTCAGCTCGACGAACAGGCCAAAGCCGGTCACGGCGGTGATCACACCTGGGAACGACTCGCCCACGCGGTCTTTCATGAACTCGCACTTGAGCCAGTTCACGACGTCACGGGTGGCTTCATCGGCGCGGCGCTCGCTCATGGAGCACTGCTCGCCCAACTGTTCCAGGGCCGCTTCGTCGTACGGATAGATCCGTGCCTTCGGAATGGTCATGGCACCGGCGCGCTGGACGTGCGGCGTGTTCTGCTTGGAGTGGATCACGCTGCGGATCGCGCGGTGCGTGAGCAGATCCGGGTAACGGCGAATCGGCGAGGTGAAGTGGGTGTACGCCTCGTAATTCAGGCCGAAGTGGCCCTGGTTGTCGGCGCTGTACACCGCCTGGCTCAGGGAGCGCAGCATGACGGTCTGGATCACATGATAATCCGGACGGTCCTTGATGCTCGCCAGCAATGCCTGGTAATCCTTGGGCGTCGGGCCGTCCTTGCCTTTGTGCAGGGACAGACCGAGCTCACCGAGGAACGCGCGCAGTTTTTCCAGACGCTCCGGCGGCGGACCGTCGTGTACACGGTACAACGCAGGGATCTCGTGCTTCTTCAGGAATTCAGCGGTGGCCACGTTGGCCGCCAGCATGCATTCCTCGATCAGTTTGTGTGCGTCGTTGCGCGTGGTCGGGGTGATGGCGGCGATTTTGCGCTCGGAACCGAAGACAATCCGGGTTTCCTGGGTTTCAAAATCGATCGCACCCCGCACATGACGTGCGCCCAACAACACTTTGTACAAAGCGTAAAGCTGCTTGAGGTGCGGCACGACATGCCCGTACTCGCCACGCAGCGCTTTGGCTTCGCTGGTTTTTGGCTGTTCCAGGATGGTGCTGACCTTGTTGTAGGTCAGGCGCGCCTGGGAATGGATCACCGCTTCGTAGAACTGGTAATCGGTCATTTCGCCGGTTTTCGAGATGGTCATCTCGCACACCATGGCCAAACGGTCGACTTTCGGGTTCAGGGAGCACAGGCCGTTGGACAGCTGCTCAGGCAGCATCGGGATCACGCGCTCAGGGAAATACACGGAGTTGCCGCGCACCTGAGCCTCGTTGTCCAGGGCCGAACCGATTTTCACGTAGCTGGACACGTCCGCAATCGCGACGAACAACTTCCAGCCCCCGGAGAACAGGCGCAGCTTGCCAGGCTTGGCTTCGCAGTAGACCGCATCGTCGAAGTCGCGGGCATCTTCGCCGTCGATGGTGACGAACGGCAGATGACGCAGGTCGATGCGTTTTTCTTTGTCTTTCTCTTCAACTTCCGGCTTGAGCTTGGCGGCTTCTTTCAGCACAGCTTCAGGCCAGACGTGAGGAATATCATAGGTGCGCAGCGCGACGTCGATTTCCATGCCCGGCGCCATGTAGTTGCCGACCACTTCAACGATATCGCCTTGAGGCTGGAAGCGTGCCGTTGGCCAGTGGGTGATTTTCACCTCGACGAACTGGCCGACCTTGGCGGCGCCATTGCGGCCCGGGGTAATCAGCACTTCCTGCTGGACCTTCGGGTTATCCGGCACCACAAAGCCGATGCCGCCTTCTTCGAAGTAACGGCCGACGATGGACTCGTGGGCACGGGACACCACTTCGACGATCACACCTTCGCGACGACCGCGACGGTCCAGGCCCGACACGCGCGCCAGGGCACGGTCGCCATCGAACACCAGGCGCATTTGCGCCGGGCTCATGAACAGGTCGTCACTGCCGTCGTCCGGGATCAGGAAGCCGAAGCCGTCACGATGGCCGGCAATGCGGCCCAGGATCAGGTCGAGCTTATCCACCGGCGCGTAAGTACCACGGCGGGTATAGATCAATTGAGCATCGCGCTCCATGGCACGCAAACGGCGGCGCAGGGCTTCGAGCTGGTCTTCGGTGGTCAGACCGAACTCTTCAACCAGCTGCTCGCGGCTAGCAGGCGAACCCCGATCGGCGAGGTGCGCCAGGATCAGTTCGCGGCTAGGAATAGGGTTTTCATATTTTTCCGCTTCACGAGCGGCCTCGGGATCGAGGGACTGCCAATCGGCCATTAGAGAGTTTTCACCTTGTCTATATGCGGGTTAGTTTGGCATACGCGTATTGAAACGGGAAATTTCAGACGTCAACAAGCCTTTTAAAGCCCCCAGCGCACACCTTGCACGACCACTGGCGAAATTTTCCAGGCTTTTTTCATGGCGGGGGTTTACAGTTTAAAATCCCCTCCGTATAGTGCGCGCCATCGACGACGGCAACGTTGTTGATGCTGCCCAGGTGGTGAAATTGGTAGACACGCCAGCTTCAGGTGCTGGTGATCGCAAGGTCGTGGAAGTTCGAGTCTTCTCCTGGGCACCAAATTCAGATCAAACCCGCGAAAGCGGGTTTTTTCGTTTC
>NZ_JAIOKW010000051.1:0-38236 GCF_020093335.1 Pseudomonas fluorescens group sp.
CCACCACCAACAACCCCACCCCCAACACCAAGCACAATGGCGAATAAAAATACGTATCCAACCTCGCAAACCGTGACCCACCCACCTTCTTGAAAAACCCCACCAACTCCGAATCCCCAATCGCCCTTGCAAACATCACCACGGCAATCGCGCTGATCCCCCACTGCAGCGCACCATGGGACACCGCCGAGAAGTACAGTCCAGCCCGCAGGCACACCAACAGCGCAATCGCCACCAGCCCCATCGCCACGAGGAACGTCCCCAGCCCCGAGGGCTTGAACGCTGGCTTTGGGCCGCTGGCGAATTCGCCGGGCAGTTGGGGGATGGCGGCGAGGCTGCCGAGTTTGCCGCCGGCGGCCCAGTAGAGGTGGACCATGCTGATGCAGGTAAAAACGCCGACAATCCATCGTGCGACAACAAAGCTCATGGCTGGCTCTCCCTGAAAAGGTGCGAAACAGAATAGTCGCCCTGAGATTTTCTGCAGGCATTTCGTCGGCGGCTGATGGTAAAGTGCCGCCCCATGAAACTTGCCCGTGCCGATCGCTCGCTCATTGCCTGGATGCTTTACTGCTGCGTCCTGTTCAATGTGTTCGCCTGCAGCATCGGTCATGGGCAGATGGTCGGGATGCAGCTCAATGGCATCGGCGGTCAGTTTTGTACGGTGGACCCGCGCACCCAGGCGCCCACGCCGTCCAATGCCCCTGAAGGGAATTTGCCTACACTGTCCAAGGCGTTTGGTTGTCCGCTGTGTTCCACCGGCGGCATGGGCCCGGCGCTGAGTTCCAGCCTGAATGTGGCGGTGCTGCCACAGCCTCATGCCCCCCCGCCTGCCATCGTCCTGGCTGCTGACATCCCTGCCCGCTTCACCTGGCCCACGGCCCACCCGCGCGCGCCGCCTGCCTTCGCCTGAGTCCTTCGCTTTCTGATCTGCACTGAGCGCCGTTTCCGCAAGGAAATACGGATGGCTGTGCGTTGCTTTCAAGCCAAGTTTTTCAGGATTCAACCATGAAACATCTACCCCTGTTGGCGGGCCTGTTCGGCTGCTTGCCTGTCTGCGCCTGGGCCCTTGAGTTGGCCCCGACGACCATCGATGGCGAACAAGCCGTCGAGCCCGGTTTGGCTTTGGACCAATCCAGCGGCATGGCGTCGCGGTTGGGCTTGAGCGTGCGGGAAACCCCGGCGTCAGTGGCCATCGCCACTCGCAATGACATCGAGCACCACGGCGCCAAGACTTTCCGCGATGCGGCCAATACCTTGCCCGGCGTTAACGCCAGCGCTCCACCGGGGTTTGGCGGGTTTGTCTCCTACCGTGGCTTTACCAGCAGCCAGATCACCCAGATGTTCAACGGCATCAACGTCGCCACCGGCCTGGCACGCCCGGTGGATGCGTGGATCTATGACCGGGTGGAGCTGGTGGGCGGCCCCTCCTCGCTGATCAACGGCGCAGGCTCAGTGGGCGGTTCGCTCAACTACGTGACCAAGCTGGCCACCCGTGAGGAACAGGCTGCCGAAGGGCAACTCACTTACGGCAGTTATGACACCGCCGGCATGGCCTTCGGTGTCAATCATGCCCTGACCGACCCCGGCGCCGAGGTGCAGCACTACGCTCGCCTGGATGTAAGCCGCAACACCAACCACAGCTACATCGACCGCGACCAGCGCAACGCCTGGAGCCTGGCGTTTTCCCTGCTCAGCGATCTCACCCCGAACCTGTCCCACACCCTGGCGCTGGAATACCAGGATGAGCATGAAGACAGCCCCTACTGGGGCACACCGGTGCTCAACCCCAAGGTCGGCGAACTGAAGATCGACAAGCGCAACCGCTTCAACAACTACAACGTCGCCGACGGCCGCTACGAACAGCGCACGCTCTGGGTGCGTTCGATCATCGACTACCGCCTCAACGACAGCACAACGCTGAAAAACACCCTCTACCATTTGGACAGCCAGCGCGATTACCGCAACCTGGAAACCTACCAGTACAACGCCGACAACAGCGCGGTAAACCGCTCGACGGCCTATCAGGTGCGCCATCAGGGCGAACAAAACGGCAACCAGTTCGAGTGGCGCCACGAGGACCACATTTTCGGACTCTCGGCCACCTGGTCCGGCGGTTTCGAGTACAAGGTCAACAGCACTACCAACACCCCACTGAATGTGCCAGGCAACAGCGTGGTAGACCCAAACAACTTCGATCCCGGCCACTTCTATGACATCCCGCGAACCCGAGAGAACGTCGGCAAGGACAAGACCAACGAAGTCACCACCCAGGCATTATTCGTAGAGAACCGTCTGGGCCTCACCGATAAACTGTCGCTGCTGACCGGCTTGCGGTATGACGCCATCGACCTGGACGTCACCAACCACCGGGCGATAACCGCCACCAACCCCCGCCACTTCAAGCGCCGCTGGGAACCGGTGACCGGCCGCGTGGGCCTGACCTATCAGTTCATCCCCTCGGCCAATGTGTATGTGCAATACAGCACCGCCGCCGAGCAACCGACGACCACCACGCAAGTGTTTGAGGTCTCGACGGGCAAACAGTGGGAAGTGGGCAGTAAGTTCGACTACCTGGACGGTCGCGGCTCGGCCACCGTGGCGGCCTACAAGATCGAGCGCAAGGACTTTGCCGTGACCGATCCGCTGGATCCCACCAACAGCATCCCGGTCGGCGCGCAGTCTTCCAGGGGCATCGAGTTGGCGAGTTCACTGCGCATCACGCCCAGGCTGCTGGCGGAAGGCAACTTCGCCTGGGTTGACGCCGAATACGAGGACTTCAATGAGAAAATCGCCAGCGGCGCGGTGGTCTCACGCAAAGGCAACACGCCCACCAACGTGCCCAAGCGCGTGGGCAACCTGTGGCTGACGTATGATTTTGCCGAGGACTGGCAAGGTGGCGTGGATGCGCGGTATGTGGCCGAGGTGTTTGCGGACAATGCCAACACCCAGACGGTACCAGCCTACACGCTGTTCGGAACGTTCCTGCGCTATAAGGTGGACTCGCACACCTCGGTGACGGGCCGGGTGCGCAACGTGACCAATGAGGTGTATGCCGAGTTTGCGCATGTGTCGCCGGCGTATTACTTGGGCTCGCCACGAACCCTTGAGTTGGCGGTACAGACCCGGTTCTAATCTTGGAGTGCAACTGAATGTGGGAGGGGGCTTGCTCCCGATAGCGGTGAATCAGTCAACCATGCCGTGACTAAGACGCTGCAATCGGTAGCAAGCCCCCTCCCACACTGATCTGCATTGAACTGAAAGATCCGTGGTTATTTCAGGCTGGCTTCAACTTTCTGCGCCACATCCTCGGTCAACCATGCCTTCCACACCTCGGGATGTTCCTTGAGAAACGCCTGGGCCACCTCACGTGGCGCGGTGTGATTTTCGCTCATGGTCGCCAAGGCTTTATTCAGCGGTTCAATCGGAAACTCGACCTTTTCAAAGAACTCGGCAATCTGCGGATGTTCCTTCTGGAACGGCGTAGAAACGCCGATACTCAACTTCGACGCCAACGACCGCGTCGGCTTCGGATCAGGGTTATCTGCATCCGTCAGGGTCTTCCACGCCTCGGCATCAAACGGCGGTTCTTCCAGCTGGATCAGCTTGTAGCGTCCCATCAGCGGCGTCGGCGACCAGTAGTAGAACAGCACCGGCTTGCCACGCCGGATCGACGAGGCAATCTCGGCATCCAGTGCCGCGCCCGAACCGCTGCGGAAGTTCACGTAGCTGTCATCCAGGCCGTAGGCCTTGAGCTTCTGTTTGTTGACCACTTCCGAGGTCCAGCCGATCGGGCTATTGAGAAAGCGCCCTTTGCCTGGGGATTCGGGGTCCTTGAACACGTCCTTGTAATGCACCAGGTCCGTCACGCTTTTGAGGCCCGGCGCCAGGGGCTTGATGCCTTTGGCAGGGTCACCCTTGACCACGTATTCCGGCACCCACCAGCCTTCGGTTGCGCCTTTGACGGTATCGCCCAGGCCTACCACCTTGCCTTCGGCCTCAGCCTTGACCCACACCGGGCTGCGGCCGGCCCATTCTTCGCCGATCACCTGAATGTCGTTCTTCGCCAGGGCGGTTTCCAGGGTGATGGTGGTGCCCGGCAAGGTGTCGGTGGGCAGGTCGTAGCCCTTCTCGACAATCACCCGCAACACTTCAGTGATCAGACTGCCGCTTTCCCAGTTCAAGTCGGCAAAATGGATCGGTGCCTGGGCCGCTGAAACCGGCAACGTCGTCACTGACAGTGCCAGGGTCGTCAGGGATGCTGCCAACAGTGTTCTCAATCCTTTCATGCCTTCGCACCTCGCGATATCGCAGCCAATGGCGGACGGCTTTGCTGCGTATGCGCGAAGCCTCTGAACAATTAAGTCAACTCAACTGTAGTAGAGGTTCCGGGAGATAACGGGTGTTCGCTGTTTTTACTGATTATTCACTGGCCTTGAACGTCACCAGTTCACCCTTGCGCCATTTGGCGGCCTTGCCGGTCACGGCCTTCAGGGTTTTGGTCAGGCCTTCCTGCAGTTGCTCGGTGGCGGCAAATACCAGCATCACGCTGTGGCCTTCCTTGAACACAATGCCCTGGCCTTCGGCTGAAGACACAAAGGCGTATTCGCCCAAGCCATAGACGGTCAACTTGATGTCGCGGAACTTCAACTCGAACTTGCCGCCTTCACGACTCGGCAACACCGCCGCGCGGAAATGGTCACCGACTTTGAGTTCCAGGCGGGGCTTGTCATCCACCACCATCGCCGCTTCGGTGTCGATTTCGGCGATGTAGATGCCTTCCGGCGTCTGCTCGGTGATGTAAACGAAACGGGATTGAAACTGTTTAACCAACTTTGCGCGCAAATCACCCAGCACGAATAACGCGTGCATATCCAGATTACTGACTGCCAAGGAAACGCCCCCACATCGAAAAGAGCGCTGTCCGCCAGAGCGGGCAGCACAAAAAAACGGCCATCACGGCACGACCACATCACTCATTCTTTGAAAAAAACTGAAGTTAATCCCGCCATCGCGCCGTAAGACGAGTGCGCACGTATGCGATAGACCTTGTGCGAGGTCATCAGGCACCACAGGAGATCACAGGTTCCACGGCACGAGAATACGCGCCGACCAACGTCAGAGAATAACCTGATTAAAAATGCAGTTTTCCGACACGCAAACACAAATAAACACACTGTCGTGGAACCGTGCGCGGGCCGGCGACAACAATACTAAAACAGCAGCAAGGATCAAAACCACTCAAAACGCTGCAATAACGTCATCCGGCTAGATCGAAAGGAGCAGGCCATGCAACGATCACCCTACAGCGCTATGTCTTCGCACACCCGTTCATCCTGTCAGGACAGCGCTCAATACTACCGTTTGAACGGCTTTGGTGGGTACTCGGATTCGGTTCTCTACCAAGTCGTACCTGCCGGCAGAAACTTTTTCCACATCCGTGAAGTGCTCAGCGGTCGAATCAAAGGCTTTCGCAGCGATCATGTCAAGGCCTGTGAGCTGGCCAAGAAACTTGAAGCCCTGTTGCAGGCCTCCCACAGCGCAATCGTTTCGTCCGCCGGGTAACTTAACTGCGCCGCCGACCCGCAACAACTGCCATACTGGCCCGTCCACTGAAGTTTGTGCCCCGCGGGCCAGGTTTCTCCAGTGCAGTTATCTCCAAGGGAAGGCTCTACGTGACGGAATTTGATATCGGCGAATTTTTCATCCATGGCGACGCAAGGGAGGTAGACGGTGAATTTCAAGCAGTGATTGTCATGCGGGCCAAGCCACCGCTGACCACTGTCACCACACACCAGGTGGAAAAAGACCGCTGGTTCAAAACCGCCGACGCCGCCGCCGTCGCCGCAAAGGACGCCGCCAAGGCGTTAAAGACCGCTGTGGATGCCGGGGCCCTGAATTCCTGACATCCGATAGAACTCTACCGCGCCACAACCCTCCCATGCATAACGACCACCCTGCATGGAGAACGAAATGGACGCGCCAATCCCCACCCTTGAAACCCTGTTTGAACAATTGGGCCTGGATTCAACTCCGGAGGCCATCGATGCGTTTATCGTCGCGCACCCTTTGCCTGACGACGTGAAGTTGATCGATGCGCCTTTCTGGTCCGCACAACAGGCAAGTTTTCTCAAGGAAGAGCTGCGCGAAGACGCCGAATGGGCGATCGCGGTGGACGAACTCAACCAACGCCTGCATCAACCGCACTGACGGTAGATATCTACACAACGTTCAAAGGCTGAAAAATCTCCCTGTAGTGAGCGGGCTTGCCCCGCGCTGGGTGGCGAAGCCGCCCCAAACCAAGCGACCTAGTTCTATCTGGAACTCGGCGATGTCTTTATTGGGGCGGCTTCGCCACCCAGCGCGGGGCAAGCCCGCTCACTACAATATGTGTCGATACCTATGCCCATTCCGGAAAAGCCTAATTTACGTCAGCGCCTCACAGCCTCGGGTTTATAGCCCAGGCGCAGGCCGCCCCAGTGCCGACCCTTGACCATGATCGGCACCGACAGATCGTGCATCAGCTCCCCGGTGTCGCGGGTATAGGTTTGCAGCAGAACTGCCTGTTGATGGCTGCCACAGCGGATCCCGGTGCGGTCTTCGAACTTGCGCTTGGTGCGGTTCTGCACCGCATCCACTTGCATGTCGCCGGTCAGCGCCTGGGAAAACGCTTTGTTGTGCGTCGGCACATAGCCCTGCGGCGTGCAGGCGATGGCGAACACCAACCCTTCATGCCGTGGTAACAGCGCCTCCTGGATCGCCGGCAGCACCTGGTCGGTGTAGCCGTCAAACCGGGTGTGGTACTTGCTCGGGCTGGTGTTGGCAATCGGCGTGTAGCTGCGGTCGAACAGGTCATCCAGGCTGATGCGGTTCTGTTGCACATCAGCTTCGAATTGCGCGGCAATCCGGCTCGCACCCTCGCGGGCCAGGTCGTAGATACGCTGGTGGTAGTCATCCAGCCCGACTGCCGCCAGGCGCTCGCTGATGGTTTCGGCCTGACCTTCCATCTGCACGGCGGCATCGGCCAGTTGACGGGTTTGCTGGTCACTGACGGCCAGGTCGCTGCGCATCTGTTCCACGGCATGGAACAGGCTGTCGAGCTGGGTGCGATTGGTGTCGGTGCCCTGGGCGATTTCATTCACCTGGCCTTCCACACCCGCCGCCAGCGTTGCGATACTTTGCAACTGCTCGCCAGCGTGCTCCACCTGCTCGACGCCAGTGTGCAGGTCCGCCGAAAGCTGGCGAATCTGCTCTACCACCTGGGCGGTACGTTGCTGGATATCCGCCACCATCACGCCCACTTCATCGGTGGCCGTGGCCGTGCGGCCGGCCAGCCCGCGCACTTCATCCGCGACCACCGCGAAGCCACGACCGTGCTCACCGGCCCGCGCCGCTTCAATGGCCGCATTGAGCGCCAGCAAGTTGGTCTGGCTGGCGATGGACTGGATCACCAGGGTCACCCGCTGGATTTCTTCACTGCGCTGGCTCAAGGCTTCGATCAGTTCACGGCTCGCGTTGGCGCGCTGGCTGAGTTGGTGCATGCGGGTAATTGATTGGGCCAGCACTTCGCGGCCCTCGGTGCTGCGCTGATGGGCTTGGCTCGCGGCTTCCAGAGCCTCACGACTGAGTTGGGAGGTGATCTTTTCGGTGCCAATCATCACTTCGGCACTGCTGACAATCTGCTTGGCGGCGCTCAACTGCGACTGCAACCGGGCGGCCAGTTGCTTGACCGAATAGGCCACGCCGGCAGCGGACAATGCGTTATGGCTGGTGGTGTGGGACAGGTCGCGAGTCAGCTCGCCAATGGCATCGACGGCCTCGGCAGACGCAATAACCGGCGTGCGGCGTTTCAGCTGAGGCAGCCAGATCACCAGCAAGGCCAGTGGCAGGCAGAGGTACAGCGGCAGGCTGGCAAACGCCAGGCCCAGCAGTAGCAACACCAGGGCGGCGCTCTGCATCAGCTGCGTGAACCAGCCGGGCAACCCGCGCACCACCGGTTGCGGTGGCACTGCTGCGCCCATCAGAGATCCGTCTCCAGCCATCTTCGCCACCCCACTGCTTGTCGTTATTGTCACTGCATTAAACGCCACTATCGGGCCATTATCCATGGGCCTTTAGTGGGGTAGCTTGCAGCAGATCAATAGAGGGGGTGTAACGGGGTCTTTCCCTGGGGGAACGGCGTGGCGATCCCCCAGCTTCACCGCATCAGGCTTGGCGCTGATGCTTGTCGATCTGCTCGTGGCGCTCTTGCGCTTCGATGCAGTATTTGGTGGTTGGGCTGATCAGCAGGCGCTTGAGGCCAATAGGCTCGCCGCTGTCATCGCACCAGCCAAAAGAATCTTCCTTGATGCGTTCCAGTGCACGCTCAAGTTGCGGCAGCATGCGCTGGTCGCGGTCGATGGCATTGACCAGCCAAGTGCGCTCTTCTTCCACGGAAGCGGCGTCAGCCGGGTCAGCCGGGGTGTCCAGGCTTTCAATGGCGATGCGGTTCTGTTCGATGCGCTCGTGGTGTTCCACTTTCATGTCTTGCAGCAACTTCTCGAAAAAAGCGTGCTGTTCGGCATTCATGTAGTCATCCGCCGGCATGGCCAGCAACTTTTCCTTTGTCATTGATTTCTCTATAAAAAATACGTGCATTAAGGCGAATAAGGGAGCGTTCCGGTCGACCTCTGCAGGTCTCGGAAAGGCGCCGTCCATTTCAAGCGCCACCCGGCACTCAATTTACGAGGGGCGGCAGTCTAAGGCCGACTTGAGGGCGCAGCAACTGAAATGACAGGCAATTTTTCCGAGATAACCCCAAAAGGCACCAGGACGGGCTTGGCGAATGGTTATCGGAGTGCGTTTATAGCAAGAAATTCAGTGTTGTGGAGCTATATAGAAGACAAACGGTTAGAACGGCCTAATAAAGATCAAGTGTGGGCGTCGGGCTTGCCCGCGATGCAGGCGACTCGGTCGGTCAGGGCTACCGAGTGGATGCAATCGCAGGCAAGCCAGCGCCCACATTTGATGTGTGTTGGCCGTAAGACGATCTCAGCGTTTGAGCTTGCGCTTGTTGCGATACTGGTCAATCACCACTGCGACCACAATGATCAGGCCCTTGATGATGTCCTGGATATACGCGTCCACCCCGACAAAGGTAAACCCGCTGGCCATCACCCCGAGGATCAGCGCGCCGATCACAGTACCGGTGATGCGCCCTACCCCGCCCGCCAGGCTGGTGCCGCCGATCACCGCCGCGGCAATCGCATCCAGCTCATAGGACATGCCCATGCCGGCCTGACCCGTCGCAGCGCGAGCCGACGCCACGACCCCCGCCAAACCTGCGAGCAAGCCGGCGATGCTGTAGACGATGATCAGATGACGCTTGACGTTGATCCCCGACGTCCGCGCCGCCTGCATGTTGCCGCCGATGGCGTAGGTGTACTTGCCGTACTTGGTGTAGCGCAAGGCGATGTGGAAGATCACCGCCACCACCAGGAAGATAATCACCGGCATCGCGCCATGGCCGATGGCCGTGTACGAGTCCGACAGCATGCTCACCGGCTGGCCTTCGGTGTAATAACGTGCCAGGCCGCGCGCCGAAACCATCATGCCCAAGGTGGCAATAAACGGTGGGATACCGGTAACGGCGATGATGCTGCCATTGATCGCTCCCGCCAACAGCCCCACACCCAGCCCCATGGCCACCGGGATCCACACCGGCAAGTCGGTCAGGCTCGGGAATACCGCCCGGGAAAAATCTGACGTCTGCGCCAAACTGGCGGCGATCATCGCCGACAATGCCAGCACCGAGCCGGAGGACAGGTCGATACCGGTGGTGATGATCACCTGGGTCACGCCGATGGCCAGCAGCCCGATGATCGACACCTGCAGGATCATCAGCACCAGGCGCTGGGAGTTCATCAGGAAGCTCTGGTCACGCACGATCCAGCCGAACAATTCAAACACCAGGCCGATACCGATCAGCACCAGGAAGATGCTCAGCTCGGTGGGCATGCGTCGACGACTCTTGGTTGGCACCGTCGCCGGTTTGTTATCCGTTATTGCGTTCATAGCCAATCACCTTTTTTATTCTGTACGTCAGTGGACTGCCGTCATCCCGGAGGCCAACTGCATGACTTTTTCCTGGGTCGCTTCGCTGCGATCCAAGGTGCCCATCAATTCGCCTTCGTGCATCACCATGACCCGGTCGCTCATGCCCAGCACTTCGGGCAGCTCGGAGGAAATCATGATCACCGCCATGCCTTCGCTGGCCAGGAACGAGATCAAGCGATAGATCTCGGCCTTGGCGCCCACGTCGATGCCCCGCGTGGGTTCATCGAGGATCAGCAGGCGCGGGTTGGTCATCAGCCAGCGCGCCAGCAACGCCTTCTGCTGGTTGCCGCCGGACAAGGTGTCGATGCACTGTTCAAGGGACGGGGTTTTCACCCGCAGCTTCTTGCACATGTCTTCGCACAGCGCACGCAGGGCTTTCTGCTGGATAAAGCCGTTACCCGAGTAGTGCGGCAGCACGGCCATCTCCATGTTTTCCAGCACCGACAGGCACGGGAACAGGCCGCTGAGCTTGCGGTCCTCGGTCAGCAGCGCAAAGCCTTTCTCGATGGCCATGTGCGGGTCGCTGATACGCACCGCTTTGCCGTCCAGTTCAATCTGTCCGCCGTCGCTTGGGGTGATGCCGAAAATGGTTTCCGCCACGTTGGTGCGGCCTGAGCCCATCAACCCGGCGATGCCGAGGATCTCGCCGGCATGCAGGTCAAAGGAGACGTCCTTGAACACACCGTCCAGGCGCAGGTCGCGGACCGACAGCAGCAGGTCGCCGATCGGCGTCTCGCGCACCGGGAACAGCTGGCTCAGTTCACGGCCGACCATCATCGAGATCAGGCTGTCGCTGTTCATGCTGTCGGCGCGTTGCAAGCCGATATAATGGCCGTCACGAAACACCGCCACTTCATCGGCGATGGCAAACACTTCGTTCATTTTATGCGTGATGTAGACGATGCCTTTGCCCTGGGCCTTGAGGTCGGCAATGATCGAAAACAGGTGGGCCACTTCCTTCTCGGTAATGGCCGACGTCGGTTCATCCATGATCAGGATGTCGGAATCGTAGGACACGGCCTTGGCAATCTCGACCATCTGCCGCTCGGCGATGCTCAGGTTGCCCACGTGTTCCTCGGGGTCCAGGTTGATGCGCAGGCGTGCCAGCAATTCTGCCGTGCAGCGGTGCATTTCGCGGTGGTTGACCATGTGCAGGCTGTTGAGCTGCTCGCGGCCGATCCAGATGTTCTCGGCGATGCTCATGTGCGGCATCAGGTTGAGTTCCTGGTGGATCATAGCGATCCCGGCCTTCTGGGCCGCCAGGGGCGTTTCAAATACGATCGGCTTGCCGCGCAGGCGAATTTCCCCGGCGTCGGGCTGGTAGATGCCGGCGATGATTTTCATCAGCGTGGATTTGCCCGCACCGTTCTCGCCCATCAGCGCCAGCACCGTGCCAGGGCGTACGCGCAATTGCACGTCGGCCAGGGCCACGACGCCGGGAAAGCCTTTGCTGATGTTGACGATTTCCAGCAGGTAGGGTTCGTCCAGCGGCAACGGCTGGAGGCCGGGGGGCTGCGAGACAGCGGCTTGAGCGAGCATAGGGAGGTACTCCATCGGCAGGGCGGGCACGACCGCCCTGCCGGTTTATTGTTGTTATGTCAGGGCTACTTGAACTGGGCGACGTTTTCCGGAGTGATCAGTTGGAACGGAATAATCACGTTCTGCTCGACCGGCTCCTTCTTGGCCATTTTGCGCGCCGCTTCCACCGATCCCACCGCCTGACCCTTGGCGTCCTGGAACGCCGACGCGGCCATGTCACCCTTGGTGATCGCGTTCAGACCGTCCGGGGTGCCGTCGACACCTGCGATCAGCACGCTGCCCGGCTTGGTACCCGCCGACTTCAGGGCCATGGACGCACCGATGGCCATCTCATCGTTGTTGGCCAACACGGCGTTGAATTCGCGACCTTGGGTCAGCCAGTCGTTGACCAGGGTCATGCCCTTGTCACGCAGCCAGATACCGGTCTGTTCCTGTTCGATCTTGATGTCCGGGTATTTGGCCAGCACCTCCTTCACGCCCTTGGTGCGGTTGGTGGTGGAGTTGTTCGCGAGGTCACCCAGCAGGATCACAATCTTGCCCTTGCCGCCGAGTTTCTCAGCGATGTATTGCATTTGCAGGCGACCCGCCTCGATGTCATCGGAGGTCACCGCGACCACATCCTTGGGCAAGTCTTTCTGGTCGGGACGGCGGTTGACGAAGACCAGCGGGATGCCCGCCTTGGTCGCCGCATTGATGATGTTCTTGGTCGAGGCGGTATCCACCGGGTTGACGATGATCGCGTCGACTTTCTGACTGATAAAGTTCTCGACCTGGCTCAGTTGCTTGACCACATCGGCACGCGCGTCCTCGAACTGCAGCTGCACGCCATCGCCCTTGGGATAGGACTTGGCTTGCTTGTCCATGTCTTCGCGCAGGTAAGTCAGGAAGGTGTCATCGAAGGCGGACATGCTCACGCCTATCTTCAGGTCGGCAGCCGAGGCAAAACCACTGGCCAGCAGCATGGACAAGGCCAGCGCGGTAAAACGGATCGGGGTCTTCATGAACGGTCTGTCTCCACTTTCTTGTTGGTTTTTTGGACGTTGCGTTTTTCAGAGCTCGGCAGGCAGCCGGACGACCGGTGCGCCTGGAATGCAGCACACCAGCGCGCCTTTGTTTTCGACGCACAGCACATTAAGGAAGGAGAAGTAGAACGGCCGGGCGCGGGGCAGGCCGCGTGGCGTGTGGGCAGGGCGTAAAACTCGCAGTACAGCGTTGAAGATTTTCATCTGACGGTACCTGGTTGTTTTTGATCTTGTTTTTGTTGAGTCGTGCGAATCGAGTCCGAACGTACTTTATGCAACCTGGAAAAGACTTTATTGGAAAATAATTTCCATATCAACCTGTTTTAGAATTTTATTCTATTTTTGTTGAAACCACCTGCTGGCGCTCGGCGCTCAGGCGTGCGGCGTCCAATATACGGGTGGTTTCCAGCGCATCATAGGCGTCCACCGGCAACGGCCCCTGCCCTTGCACGGCCACTTGCAACTGCCGATAGAACTGCGTCCAGCAGCCCTTCTCCGACGGCACTCGCTCGCGTTCCGGGCCTTGTTCGAACCAGCCCCAACGTCGGTGTTCTTCAGCGCCCCAATGCTCGCCTTCGGTCTTCGGCGACTTGCCGGCCATCAAGGCGTCTTCCTGGCCGTCCAAACCGTCGACGGTGTAGCAGCCGGCGGTGCCACTGACCCTGAAACGCGGGGCCTGGCTGTTTTGCAAGGCATTGCCCCACAGGTGAGAGATCACCCCGTTGGCATGGGTCAGGGAGACAAAGAAGCCATGATCCACGGTGTGGTGTTCGGCGGTGTAGTGCAGTTGGGCGAACACCCGATCTACCGGCCCGAACAGTTGCAGGGCCTGATCGACCAAATGGCTGCCCAGGTCGCGCAGCCAGCCGCCACCGCTGGCGTTGCCCACGGCTTGCGGGCTGTAGCGTTCCACGCGGGATTCGAAACGGGTGATGGTGCCCAGAGCGCCGGCGTCGATGAGTTTGCGCAGGGTCAGGTAGTCCGAGTCCCAGCGCCGGTTCTGGTAGACGCTGAGCAAAGAGCCCTGGCGTTCAGCCGCAGTGATCAGGGCTTGGGCCTGTTCGGCGTTGGCGGCGAAAGGTTTGTCGCTGACCACCGCAACGCCGTGTTCGATGGCTTCCAGCACTAATGCGGGACGCCCTTTAAGCGTGGTGGAGATCACCAGCGCATCGACCCCGGCTTCGACGATCTGGCCGATGGAGTCAAAGGCCTTGAGGCCGGGGTGGTCGGTTGCCAATTGCTGGCGGCGCTCTGCGGAACGCGTCACCACCCCGACAAAGGTGGCGCCTGGCAGTGTGGCAATCAGCGGCGCATGAAAGAAGCGCCCTCCGTGGCCGTAGCCGACTAGACCGATTCTCATACATTCACTCCTTGCTTGAAGTGGAAACCCGATTCAAATGTGGGAGGGGGCTTGCCCCCTCCCACATTGAGTGAATACCACCTGTGGAACTGTGGTTAGCCGTAGAAACGTGGGCGATCCGGCAAGCTCATCTTCACAATCTGCTCACTGCCCTGCGCTTCGATACACGCATCCGCCGCCACCGCCGCCGCGAACCCGTCCCACGCCGACGGCCCGCCGACCTGCCCGGCGCGCACGCTGTCGATGAACGCCTGCAACTCCACGTCGTATGCACCGATAAACCGATCCTTCCAGTCCATCAGAATCGCATTGGACAGCTTCGCCCCGCTGCGCAGTTGCACCTGGGATGGCTCCGGCAGTTTGGCGATACCGGTCTCCCCCACTACTTCGCACTGGATGTCGTAGCCGTACTGGCAGTTGACAAACACTTCCACATCGATGCGCGTGCCCTTGGCGGTTTCCAGCAGCACGATCTGCGGGTCACGCAAGTGCGCCAGGGCCTTGCTGGATTTGCGCGGGAACACCACTTGCACCGACACGTAGTCATCGTTGAGCAACCAACGCAATACATCCAGCTCGTGGATCAGGGTGTCGGTGATCGCCATGTCGGTCTTGTAGTTCTCGCCCACCGTGGGGTTGCGGTGCGCGCAGTGCAGCATCAACGGCTCGCCGATCTGGCCACTGTCGATCACCGCTTTGAGGGCGCGATAGCCTTCGTCGTAAGGGCGCATGAAGCCGACCTGCACCAGGCGCTTGCCGTAGGCCACCTCGGCGTCGACGATCCGGCGACACCCCTCGGCGGTGACCGCCAGGGGTTTTTCGCAGAACACCGGTTTGCCGGCGGCGATGGCGGCGAGCACGAACTCTTCGTGGCTCGGGCCCCAGGAGGTGACGAGCACCGCCTCGACCTGCGGCGAATTGATCAAGGCATGGCCGTCGGGGTACACCTCGGCGTCCAGCTTGAGGTCCGCAACCACCTTGGCGGCCTGCTCAAGGTTGATATCGGTCACCGCCACCACCTGGCTGTTGAGCAAGGTCTGGCTGCAACGACGAATATGGTCCCGGCCGATGGCGCCTGTACCGATCACTCCAAGCTTCAAAGACATACAAACACTCCTCTTGTTATTAGTACTGCCGGGCCTTCGCCAGGTGTTCATTGAGTTTTTTTGCGGCGGCATTCGTGCGTTCGCTGGTGGACACCTGCGCCACGCCCACGCGCCACCACGAGAGGTAGCCGTGGATCATGGTCTTGGGCAGCACCTTGATATCAATCAGCGTCGACACCGTTTGCGTACGCGCGTCCGCCAGCGCCGATTCCAGTTGTTCCACGGTGCTGACCTTGTAGGTCTTGCAGCCATAAGCCGCCGCGCTCATGGCGAAATCCACCGGGACCAGGCCACCATCGAGCTTGCCGCTCTCAGGGTTGCGGAAGCGGAATTCGGTGCCGAAGCTGTCCATGCCATTGCCGATCTGCAGGTTGTTGATACAGCCGAAAGCCATGTTGTCGAGCAGCACCACGTTGATCTTGCGCCGCTCTTGGATCGAGGTGGCCAGCTCAGAGTGCAGCATCATGTAGGAGCCATCGCCGACCAGGGCGTAGACCTCCTTGGTTGGTTCGGCGAGTTTCACGCCCAGGGCGGCGTTGATCTCGTAGCCCATGCACGAATAGCCGTATTCGACGTGGTAGGTGTTGACGCCCTTGCTGCGCCACGCGCGTTGCAGGTCGCCGGGCAGGCTGCCGGCGGCGGCGACGATGATGGCGTCATCCGCCAGGCTCTGGTTGAGCACGCCCAGCACGCGGCTTTGGGTCAGGCACGAGCCGGTCAGCTCGATGAATTCCCGCAGCACCGCACGGTCCAGGTGGTCGTCGACCTCCGGCACGAAGCCGTCGCCGGCGTATTCCACCTGATGCACGCGGTCCACTTCGGCATCCAGCTGCGCCTTGGCGTCGCGCACCTGCTCGCCCCAGCCGGAACGGTAGTCGCCCAGGGCATCGGCGAGCGCTTCAAGCGCGACCTGCGCGTCGGCCAGCACCTGCACGCCGTCGAGCTTCAGGGCGTCGCACGGGCTGATATTGAGGTTGAGAAACGTCACCTCGGCGTGCTTGAACAGTGATTTGGACGAGGTGGTGAAATCGGTGTAGCGCGTGCCGATCCCAATGATCAGGTCGGCCTCGGGCGCCAGCAGGTTCGCCGCCAGGCAGCCGGTTTCACCGATCCCGCCCACGTTCAACGGGTGACTGGAGACGACAGCACTCTTGCCCGCCTGGGTCTCGGCAAAGGGAATATCAAAACGCTCGGCAAACGCTTGCAGCGCGGCATTGGCGCCGGAGTACTTCACGCCGCCACCGCAGATGATCAGCGGTTTGCGTTTGCCTCGGAACGCCGCCAGCGCGTCACCGATCATCGCGGCAGTGGCCGGGCGACGCTCAATACGGTGCACGCGTTTCTGCAGGAAGTAATCGGGATAGTCCCAGGCCTCGGCCTGCACATCCTGGGGCAATGCCAGGGTCACGGCGCCGGTTTCGGCCGGGTCGGTGAGCACGCGCATGGCGTGGATCGCAGCGGTCATCAACTGCTCGGGGCGGTTGATGCGGTCCCAGTATTTGCTCACCGAGCGAAAGGCATCGTTGGTGCTGATGCTCAGGTCGTGGAACTGTTCGATCTGTTGCAGCACCGGGTCGGGCTGACGGCTGGCGTAGACGTCGCCCGGCAACAGCAGCAACGGAATACGGTTGGCCGTGGCGGTCGCGGCGGCGGTGAGCATATTGGCCGCACCGGGCCCGACCGAGGCGGTGCACGCGTAGATCTTGCGGCGCAGGTGCTGCTTGGCGAAACCGATGGCCGCGTGGGCCATGCCTTGCTCGTTGCGACCCTGATGCACGACAAGGTCACCGCTGTCCTGCTCCAGGGCCTGGCCCAGGCCCAGCACATTGCCGTGGCCGAAAATCGTGAACACCCCGGCGACAAATTTGCTCTGCACGCCATCGACTTCGATGTATTGGTTATCCAGGAACTTCACCAGGGCCTGGGCCATGGTCAATCTTGTTGTGGTCATGTTCGCACCTTGAATGAATGCAAATCTGTCGATCAACCGCGATCACCTGTCCGGTATCAGGTCCGGGATTTCTGCAGGTGGGCGATGCTCGCGCCCAACGCTTGCTGGATGTCGGCCAGGCCATGCACGCTCTCGGAAAACGGCTCGAACGACAGGTAGCCGCTGTAGCCGCTGCTGAGCAAGGTGTCGATCTGCGCCGCGTTGCCGAGGATGTCGCCCTCGCCCACCAGCACGCGGTGGCCGTCGCGAATCGAATTCAGCGGTGCCTCGGCATCTTCCACGCCGGAGATATGCACCAGGCCGGTGAGTTCCGGAAAGAACTCATGTTCGCTGGCCAGGTGATGGTGAAAGGTGTCGTGCACCAGGCGGAACACATCCAGGCCGCCGATGGACTGGATCGCGTCCACCGCCACGCGTTTGCGGCGCATCGCGCACTCTTCAAAACCCAGGGGTTCGATAAAACCGAGAATCCCGTATTCGCGCAGGATCGGCGCCAGCTCGCTCAGGGCGGTGCGCAAGCCGGCAGCGCGCTGGGCTTCATTGCGCGTGTCACCCGGCTCGTTGAACGGGCACATCACCAGGCCCTGGGCGCCGCATTCGCGCGCGTAGGTCGCCAGCGTGATCGCCTGGGCACGGCGTTCGTCGTTCCACACATCAAAGGGGTACAACGCGTTGATCGACAGCACCGTAATGCCTTGCACCGCGCACAGTTCGCGCACGCGGCTGGCCGGGGTGCCGAATTCAATTTGTCTGTCCGCCAGGTCGTTGCGGATCTCGATGGCATCGCACTTGAGCGCTACCGCCAACTGGATGAAATCCGGCAGGGACAATTGGGGCGCGACCATGCGGTTAAGGGCGAAACGTAAAGGCGATTTCATTGTTGTTGTTCTCCGTCCAAACCGCTGATTAAAGGTCCAGCAGCCAGCTGTGCTGCGGGTCGTTATGGAAATGCCAGGCGCGCTTGGGGCCGGCCATTACGTTGAGGTAATAGGACTCGTAGCCATACGGCACGCTGACCGGGTGATAGCCCTTGGGCACCACCACCAGGTCGCTGTTTTCCACCGCCATGGCCTGGTCGATGCTGCGGTCGTCGGTGTAGACACGCTGGAACACAAAGCCCTGGGGCGGGTTGACTTGGTGGTAGTAGGTCTCTTCAAGGAAACTCTGGTGCGGCAAGTCGTCGGTGTCGTGTTTATGCGGCGGGTAGCTCGACGAGTGCCCAGACGGCGTGCGCACCTCCACCACCAGCAGCGAATGCGCCGGCTCGCTGTCAGGCAGGATGTCGCACACGTAGCGGGTGTTGGCGCCTTTACCGCGCACGCTGCGCTTGCAGTTTTCCGGGCGGATCAGGCGTGGTTCGTAGCCTTCTGTGCCGGGAGCGGCGCAGACGGCAATCTGTACATCGCTCAAGGCGGTAACTTGCGCATCGGTGCCCGGTGGCAGGTAGGCGGCGAACGGGGATTTGTCTTCAAACACCGACTGGCGATCCCCCAGGTTCTGCCAGTTGAAGCCTTCGCCCTCAATGTTCACCCGGCCGCTTAGCAGCACCAGGCACAGCTCCTGATCACCGGCGCTGACCGGCAGGGTTTCGCCGAGGCTCAGGCGGTAGGCGGCAAAGCCCACGTACTCCAGGCGCCCTTCTTCCAGGGCGACCATGGTTTTTCCGCGTTTGCTACTTTTGACCAACAAGCTCATTTTCCGGTCCTCTCATTCAACAGAGCACGTAAGGTGTCGTAGCCTTTTTTCGCATAGATATAGCTCGGCGCCACAGCCGGGTCCTGCTCGGCCTCCACCACCAGCCAGCCTTGGTATTGGGCGGCGAGCAGCACATCGAGCAATTCGGCGAAGTCGATATCGCCATCGCCGGGCACGGTGAAGGTGCCGTTGACGATGCAATCCGGAAAACTCCACATCTGGTTGCGCGCCAGTTGCACCACAGGTTTGCGCACGTCCTTGAAGTGCACGTGGCAGATACGCCCGATATGCTTGCGCAGCACGTCAATCGGCTCGCCGCCGCCCATGTAGCAGTGGCCGGAATCGAACAGCAGGCCGACTTCCGGGCCGGTACGGTTCATCAGTTGGTCGATGTCTTCCGGGGATTCAACATAAGCGCCCATGTGGTGGTGGTACGCCAGGCGCACGCCCTGGGACAGGGTAAAACGCGCCAGTTCGGTGAGTTTGTCAGCGTAGTCCTGCCAGGCCTGTTCGCTGTGGAAACGTGGGCGTTCGATCAGGCGGATGCGCGAGCCCTGGATCGAGTCGGCCACCTCGCCGTACACCAGCACCGTGGCGCCGTTCTGTTTGAGCAGCTCGACATGACCGGCGATGGCTTCGATTTCCTCGGCCACCGAGCGACGGGCCAGGCGGCTGGAGTACCAACCGGAGACCAACGCCAGGTCGTAGGGGCGCAACACGTCGCCGACGCCCTTGGCATCCTTGGGGAATTTACCGTTGAGTTCGAAGCCTTCGTAGCCGATCTCCTTGCCTTCGCTCAGGGCGGTGCTCAGGGGCGTTTCACCGCCCAGGGCCGGCAGGTCGTCGTTGCTCCAGGAGATCGGGTTGATGCCAATTCGGATTGCGGGCATGGCTGCACCTTTATTATTTTCAGGTATCACTGAGATCTGCTTTATGTGGAAGCTGGGTTGCTGTGGTGAGGGGGGGGATTGTCCCGCGACGAGTTAGTCGCAGAGCCAATGGGGCTGCTTCGCAGCCCAGCGCGGGGCAAGCCCGCTCACCACAAAAGCCCGCTCACCACAAAAAGCCCCTTCCCACATTGGATTGCATTTCAAATTAAGAACTGGGTTTAGCCTCGGGCACTGCGCCAGGCATTGATCAACTGCTCGAAGGTGGCTTGCACCCGCTGGACCAGGGTCTCGTCATCAATCTCCCCCGCCATCCACGCCCGGCTCGGTTCCTGGAAGATCGTGCGCCCCACGGCAAAACCCCGGCAGGTCGTACTCTGGCTGGCTTGCTGGAAGCCATCGGCGAGGAACTCGGCCGAGGCATTCAGGCCCAGCAGCACCACGCCTCGGCAGTACGGGTCGCGCTCCTGGATCAGTTCGTCGAGCTTCTTCCAGTCCTCGGCCGACTGCGCCTCGATCTTCCACCACGCCGGGTAGATGCCCAGGTTGTACAGGCGCTTGAGGCTGCGATAGAGCACGTCGGGGTAAGTGGACGGGTGATCCTTAGGCGGGATGACTTCCAGTAGCAGTTCATGGCCGCTGACGATAGACGCCTCGTACACCGCCTTGAGTTGCGCTTCCTGTTCCAGGCGCAGCAGCGGCTCGTCGTCCGGGTGGAATTGCACCAGGCACTTGATGATTTGTTCCTGGGGCCAGGCAATCAGGTTGCTGCCCACCGAGCGGCCATGTTCGAACGCCAGCGGCCGCGAGTTCTGCACCTCCACCGGGCGCGCAATCCACCAGCCGCGACCACTGGCGGCGTTGAGGGCGTCCTGGCCGAAGCGCTGGTCGGCGAGCAGGCCGACGTCGGCTTCCACGCCTTGCTCAGCGAGTTTTTGCTCGACGCGTTCGATGGCCTGGATAAACAGTTGCTTGATGGCGCTGATGCGCGTCGTGTCTTGGCCACCTTTCTGCGCCAGGTCCACCAACTGCCAGCGGTGGTCAAAGGCAAACACGAACAGTTGCTTCCAGTTCTTGCGCGGCACCGTCACGCGGTGCAGGCGCTGCAGCGTCACGTCCTGATCCGGGCGCGTAATCGGCACCGGGCTGTTGAACAGGTACTCGAGCTCCGCAGGCGTCGGCATCGCCGGCGCACAGGCGTGCCGCGAAACGACCAGGCCGCCGCAGGCATTGGCCAACTGGCTGCACCGTTCATCACTCGCATCGTTGATCCAGCCACTGAGGAACCCCGACATGAACGCATCGCCGGCGCCAAGCACATTGAGCACTTCCACACGCACACCGGGGTAGATGGCGCCGTCTTCCAACCGCGCGGGAATGGCGCCGTGGAGGACTGTGCAACCCTGCGGACCGAGCTTGACCACCAGGGTCGCCGGGGTCAATTCGCGCACCTTACGCAAGGCGGTGAGCAAGTCTTCGCTGCCCCCCGCAATCAGGAATTCTTCTTCGGTGCCGACGATCAAGTCGAAGCGCGGCAGGATTTTCTGCACGTGCTGGCTGACATTCTGATCGGCGACAAAACGGGTTTCGCCGTCGGCCTTGCCTGCCAGGCCCCACAGCACCGGGCGGTAGTCGATATCCAGCACGCGCTTGACGTTGTGCTTGGCCGCGTAATCCAGCGCCTGGATGCTGGCCTTGTACACGCCGTCGGTGGAGAAATGCGTGCCGGTGATCAGCAGGGCTTTGCTCGACGCGATAAAGGCTTCGTTGATGTCTTCGGCACGCAAGGCCATGTCGGCGCAGTTTTCGCGGTAGAACACCAAAGGGAAGGTTTCGCGGTCCTTGAGGCCGAGCAACACCAGGGCGGTGAGGCGCTCCGGGTCGACCTTGATGCCGCTGACATCGCAGCCTTCACGCGCCAGCGATTCCACCAGGAAGCGCCCCATATGGTCGTCGCCGACCCGGCTCAACATCGCCGACTTGAGCCCCAGCCGCGCGGTGCCGAAAGCGATGTTGGCGGAGGATCCGCCGAGGTACTTGGCAAAGCTGGATACGTCCTCAAGCCGCGCACCCACTTGCTGTGCATAGAGGTCGACGCCCAGGCGCCCGAGGCAAATCAGATCCAATTGACGCCCACTGGCAAAACGAGTCTGGCCCATGCTGGCTCCTGTTATTTTTATCAGCCTGCGTTTTGCCGCCGTGGCGACGGCAAACGCTCTTGGTGGGAGCAGACTAGAACGTCCTGCGGCGCCAATCAATATTTATTCCATATATTTTTTCATTGGAATATTTTTTCCATTAAGCTTGTACAAGAGCATGCAAGCGGCAGTGCATCGTTTCAGCAGGCCATGGCCGCCGTGATGCCGAGGTATTTTTTTGCGCCTACCCTGTAGACTTGCGCCACCCATCAGCGCATCAGAAGAACACGCCAGAAGGATTGCCCATGTCCCGCACCGATCCCGAGACCACCCTGGAAGACTCTATCGCCAGCCCTCCGATCAATGCCGAGCGCCTGTTGCAGCTGATCACCGACGAATACGAGAGCCTGCCGCGCCAACTCAAGCGCATCGCCAGCTACATGAGCCAGCAGAGCGACCGGATCATGGTCGACCGCATCAGCGACATCGCCCGTGAGTGCGAAGTGCACCCGTCGGCCATCGTGCGCTTCTCCCAGCGCTTCGGTTTCAGTGGGTTCAGTGAGATGCAGGCGCTGTTTCGCGAGGCCTACACCCACAAGACCACACCGGTGCAGAACTACCAGCAGCGCATCCGCAGCATGATCGCCAACAAGTCGCAGAAAGCCAGCGGCGGCGACCTGGCGCGCGAGTGCGTCAACGCCACCCTGTCCGGAATCGAGCGCCTGGGGCTGGAACTGGATGACGTGGCCTTCGACAAGGCCGTGGACCTGGTGGTCAACGCCGACAACATCTACGTGGTCGGCGTGCGCCGCTCCTTTGCGGTGGCTGATTACCTGGTCTACAACCTGCAGCACACCAACAAGCGCATCCATCTGATCTCGGGCCTGGGCGGCAGCTACCGCGAGCAGATGCGCAGCGTGCGCGCCAATGACCTGGTGATCGCCATCAGTTTCACGCCCTACGGCAAAGAGACCCAGCACTGCCTGCGCATCGCCCAGCACCACCAGGCCAAGACGCTGATCATCACCGACAGCAACCTGTCGCCCCTGGCCAAGCGCGCGAACGCGGTGCTGTTGGTCAATGAAGGTTCGTCGTTTGCCTTCCGCTCGTTGAGCGCCACCCTGTGCCTGTGCCAAGCGCTGTTTATTGCGGTGGCGTACCGGTTGGAGTTGAAAGTGGACGAGATCCACGAGCAGGTTGGGTTTGATGACTGACCTGCTGCCCCACCTTGTGATCAGTAAATAGCTGCCAGCGCGCGGCCGTGGTGACAAGTTGGCTGGCGCTACACACCACCCAATGTGAGAGCGGGCTTGCCCGCGAAAGCGCCGTGTCAGTCAACTCATGAGTCACTGATACACCGCATTCCCGAGCAAGCCCGCCCCCACAGTTTTTTACCGAGTAAGACGTGCTATCAGTGCACGAATATCGCAATCAGGATGATGATCGGGATTGGGATACCGAGGAACCACAGAAGTAATGAGCGCATGATGTTCTCCTTGAATTAACGTACGAAGTGTTCGGTGTCGACATACACCACGGCATCGCGACGGCGACCGCCGAAGGTGGCTGCGAAGCTGGCGAAAAATGCACCGATCAACAGCGCGATAAAGGTCCACAGCGAGGTATACGCAGCGACTTTGGCGGCCGTGTCAGCGGCTTGCTTGGCTTTGAGCTTGGCGTCTTCAACGGCTTTACGGGCATCGCCGTAGACCTTGTCGATTCGCGCCTCGGCATCCGCCTGGCTGAGGTTGGTGCGTTGGCTGATTAGTTGGGCCAGGTAGGCACGATCTTCGGCGGCAAGCTGGCCGTCGTTGCTCAGGGTGCGAGTGAAGATGCGTGCAACCACGCCGTGGGCCGCGTCTTCACTGACGGCAACCGGGCGATCATCGCGGAACAGGCTGTCAACGTAGTAATCGAAGTCGCCGCCGTTGACGCCCTTGGCGGCACTGCCGGCCGCTTGGGTGATACCACTGGCGGCGCCCGCTGCAACGCTCGCGCCGGCTTTGACGCCACCGCTGACGACACTGCTGACCGAACCCACCACCAGCACCGCCGTGATCAGCGTGGCAACAGCCCAGGCCAGGAAGCCGTGGGCGGTGTCGCGAAAGTACACCTCATCGCCGTGCATATTGGCCCACTTCACGCGCAACCGACCGGCGATATAACCGCCCAGCCCGGACGCGACGATCTGCGTGAACGCCAGCCAGACAATCGTGGAAATGCCAAGCCCCTTGGCACTGATACCGCTGTCGGCCCACGGCGACACCGCCGAAAAGCCCAGGCCGAAGCCCAGCAGTACCAGGATCAGCGACAACGCAGCCGCAGCAGCGGCCCCGGCAAAGATCGCCCCCCAGGAAACCCCGGAGAGCGCGCTCGACTCTTGCAGCGTGGATGAGGATGTAATCATTGTTGTTTTGCTCCAAGGCAGAAAAATAGTGTTACAAGTCTCAAAAGGGACAGTGCAGTCACCATGCCAGTCGCGATTAAATTTAAAATCGTTATAGATCAATAGCTTAAGTATTTTGAACTTACCAAAACCATGCAAGTTGCAAGAATCGATCGTTTAAGGCGGGCGTTATGCATTCCATGCACTGAGCGGTGATGAAATCTGTGTCAGTTTTGCCAAGATGAAGTTTTATTTAGGAAGCGTTCAGGCATTTCTTGGCAAAATGTGTCCACTTCTAGTGTCAATCGCTCACCAGGTAATCCTATGACCCGTATTTTGACCATCGAGGATGACGCCGTAACAGCCCGCGAGATCGTCGCCGAGCTGAGTAGCCATGGACTGGATGTAGACTGGGTAGACAACGGCCGCGAAGGCCTGGTCCGCGCAGTGAGTGGGGATTACGACCTGATCACCCTTGATCGCATGCTGCCGGAACTCGATGGCCTGGCCATCGTCACGACCCTGCGTACCATTGGTGTATCAACACCGATCCTGATGATCAGTGCCCTCTCCGATGTCGACGAGCGCGTGCGCGGCCTGCGGGCCGGGGGTGATGATTACCTCACCAAGCCGTTCGCCTCGGATGAAATGGCCGCCCGTGTCGAAGTGCTGCTGCGACGCAAAAGCACGGTCAAGGAATTCGAAACCGCCCTGCGCGTGGCCGACCTGGAACTGAACCTGATCAGCCGCGAAGCCAGCCGCGCCGACCAGCCCCTGAGCCTGTTGCCCACCGAATACAAACTGCTCGAGTTCCTGATGCGCAACACCGGACAGATCCTGTCGCGGATGATGATTTTCGAGGAAGTCTGGGGCTATCACTTCGACCCAGGTACCAACCTCATCGACGTGCACATCGGTCGCCTGCGCAAAAAGATCGACCCACCGGGCCTCACGCCGCTGATCCGCACGGTACGAGGTTCCGGTTATGTCATTGCTGAACCCCTCTAAAGGCTGGCGCTCCTCCAGCAGCCGTTTGCTGGCGCTGTACAGTTCGTTGTTCGTGGCCTGGAGCTGCATCCTGATGGGGGTGTTGTATTACGAGGTTTCCGGGTACCTGGGCGACCTGTCGCGCCATTCCCTACTGCAGCGCCAGCACTTGTTCCAGCGTTTTGACGGCGAAGAACTGGTGGAAGCCCTGACCACCAGCATGACCTTCGACATGAAGGGCGTGGACGCCTACGGCCTGTTCGACGAGCAGTTCCGGCCCTTGAACGGGCCGATCCGCGCGATGCCGCCGGACCTGCCCCTGGACGGCAAGATTCACGCCCTGGCCAATTGCGTCGACTCCGACGACCCCAAACTGCCCAAGGACAGCTGCGACGCCGTGGCCACCCACACCGACGACGGCCGCTGGCTGGTGCTGGTGCGTGCCAACGGTTCGTTGTTTGGCGTGACCCGCATCATCTGGCATGCGCTGTTGTGGGCGCTGTCGCTGACGATCATCCCCGGTGCCGCCGGCTGGCACTTGCTGCGCCGCCGTCCGTTGCGGCGCATTCGCGGCATCCAGGCCAGCGCCGAAGCCATCGTCGCCGGTGACCTCACCCACCGCCTGCCGCTGTCCGATCGGCGTGACGAACTGGACATGCTTGCCGCCATCGTCAACGCCATGCTCGACCGCATCGAGAAGCTGATGAACGAGGTCAAGGGTGTGTGCGACAACATCGCCCACGACCTGCGCACCCCGCTCACGCGCCTGCGTGCGCAGCTGTATCGCATCAAACAGGAGGCTGAGGCGGAGTCGGACTATGCGGTGAAACTGGACGACGCGATTGCCGAAACCGACACCCTGATGGCGCGGTTTCGCGGGCTGTTGCGGATATCCGAACTGGAAGACCACCAGCGGCGCTCAGGTTTCCTGGTCATGGACCCGTTACCGCTGCTGCGCGAACTGCATGACTTCTACCTGCCCCTGGCCGAAGAAGGCGAACTGCAACTGAAGCTGGAAATCCCGGAGTCCCTGCCGTGGATCACCGGCGACCGCGCCCTCTTGTTCGAAGCCCTGGCCAACCTGCTGAGCAACTCGATCAAGTTCTCCCCTCCGGGCGGCGAAGTGATGCTGCGCGGGGTCAATGATGCCGGCAGTACACGCATTGAAGTGCATGACTCGGGGCCGGGTATACCTGCGGCGGAGCGTGACGCGGTGTTCCAGCGTTTCTATCGCGTGGATGAAAGCGACCAGCAAGGCGGGTTCGGGCTGGGCTTGTCGATTGTGGCGGCGATCATCAACTTGCATGGGTTCAAGTTGGAAGTGGGTACGAGCGCGCAAGGGGGCGCGCGCCTGATTCTGGAGTGCCGCCAACAGTTGATGCCTGAAGCCTGATCCATCAGGCAGTGAGGTCCACAGGTGGGAGGGGGCTTGCCCCCTCCCACATTTTATTGCTGGGCCTGAAGGATCGAATCAGGCCGGGAAGTTGGCCCGCAACGCCTCCAACCCACCGCTGTAGACACCGGCAAACAACTCCTCCACCGCCGAATCCGTAGTCCCCACCGCCGGGGTGAACACACCGGACCAGGTGACTTTCGCCGACGTCTCGCTCAGCGCTTCAACCTGCAACGTCGCCAGGTACGCACTCACCGGAAACGGCGACTGTTCGATGGTGTAGCTGTAAGTACGCCCCACGTTATCGAACGTCTGCAAACGCTCGACCACCACGCCGCCATCGGCGGTTTCCAGATGCCGCACACGGCCGCCATCGCTGGGCTCGCTCTTGACGATAAACGGCAGCCAGTCCGGCAGGCTGTTGAAGCCGCCGACCAATTGCCAGACCTGATCGGCCGAAACCGGAACTTCAATGACCGAAGACGCTGTTGCCACGATTAATACTCCCTAAAATGAAAAACAATTCAGATTGCCATGCTGTCGACAACACCACCATCGACCCGCAACGCGGCACCGGTGGTGGCAGAAGACAGGGGTGAAGCAATGTAAGCCACCAAGTTGGCGACTTCATCCACATTCGCCGCCCGCTGGATGATCGACGTCGGCCGCGCATGACGCACGAAGACATCCGCCTCGTCCCGCGCACTGCGCCCGGATTTCTGGGTCGCGTCCTTGAGCATCTGCTCCAGGCCATCGGTGAAGGTCGGGCCCGGCAGCACGGCGTTGACCGTCACACCCGTCCCTGCGAGGCGCTTGGCCAAGCCATGGGACACCGCCAGGTTGGCGCTTTTGGTCACGCCGTAATTGATCATGTCCGCCGGCGTCGCCACACCGGATTCCGACGACACGAAGATCACCCGTCCCCAGCCTTGCTCAACCATGCCCGGCACGTAATGGCGCGCCAGGCGTACGCCGGAGATCACGTTGACCTCGTAGAAGCGCGTCCACTCACTGTCCGGCGCTTCAAAGAAATCCACATCGTTGAAGATGCCCAGGTTGTTGACCAGGATGTCGGCACGCGGTTCGGCGGCGAACAGTTTTTCTGCGCCTTCGACCGTGCCGAGGTCCGCCACCCACCCGCGCAGGTCCGCGCCTGGCACGGCCTGACGGATGCTCGCCAATGCATCATCCACCTTGCCGGCGTCACGTCCGATCACCACCACCGTGGCGCCGGACTGTGCCAGCGCGAGGCTGATACCCAGGCCGATACCGGCGGTGCTGCCACTGACGATGGCCACTTTACCGCTTACATCAATTTTCATCGGTTGAACTCCTGAAGTTAACGCGGCAGTGGTGCACGGTCCGAGATCAATCGGGCATCGCGCAGGGCCTGCCAGAAGGCTGCCGGGATTTTCTCTGACAACGCCGCGACGTCTTCGGCAATCCGCCCCGGACGACTGGCGCCTGGAATCACCGCCGCCACGGCCGGATGCGCCAGGGAGAATTGCAGGGCTGCGGCTTTCACGCTCACACCAAACGCTTGGGCAATCGCCTTGATCTGCTCGACCTTTTGGATGATCGCCGGGCTGGCCTGCTGGTATTCGAAATGCTCACCACCGGCGAGAATGCCGGAGCTGTAGGGGCCACCGACGACGATCTCGACGTGCTGCGCCAGGGCCGCGTCCATCAGGCGTTGCAGGGCACGATCGTGGTCCAACAGAGTGTAGCGGCCGGCCAGCAAAAAACCGTCGGGTTGCGCTTCGGTCAGGTCCAGGGTCAGTTCGCAGGGCTCGACGCGGTTCACACCCAGGCCCCAGGCCTTGATCACACCTTCTTCGCGCAGCCGGGTGAGGACTTTGAATGCGCCGGTGCGGGCTTGGTTGAAGTACTCCAGCCACTGGTCGCCGTAGAAGTCTTGGGCGATATCATGGATCCACACGATGTCCAGGCGATCGGTCTGCAGGCGTTCCAGGCTGTCTTCAATCGAGCGCATCGTTGCATCGGCGCTGTAGTCGTTGACCATCTTGTTCGGGCGACCGTGTTCGAACACGCCGCTTTTTTCGCCAAGGTCACGGGGGCTTTCTTCGACTTCATCAAGAATCACCCGGCCGACTTTGGTGCTGAGCACGAAGTCATCGCGGTTGTACTGCGACAGCGCCTGGCCCAGACGCAATTCGGAAAGGCCCGAGCCATAGAACGGCGCGGTGTCGAAGTAGCGCACGCCGGCGTTCCAGACGGCCTCGACAGTGGCCTGGGCTTCTGCTTCGGGGATGGCGCGGAACATATTGCCCAGCGGTGCGGTGCCGAAGCCCAGAACGCCGGGCAGTGTGTCTTTCAAACTCATGGTGGGATCCTCAATCGGTTCGTGGTCGCGGTGACCGTTGAGCAGAGGCTAGATTGCCTAGATCGGACCGTCCAAGACATACTGCGACCAACTTGAGTCGCTACAGGTCTTAAAGAAAAGGTCCAACATGATCGATCTCCGTCAACTGCGCTATTTCGAAGTGGTCGCTGAAGAAGAACACGTCGGCCGCGCCGCCGAGCGCTTGCACATCTCCCAATCGCCGCTGAGCCGGCAGATCGCCCAGCTCGAAGAGCGCCTGGGCCTGACCCTGTTCGAACGCAGCCAGCAACGTATCCGCCTGACCCGTGACGGCCAGACCTTCCTGGCGGAAACCAAGGCGCTGCTGACCCACGCCAATCGCCTGGAGTCCCTGGGCAAGCGCCTGGGCCGCGGTGAAGAAGGCGGCCTGTGCATCGGCTATATCGAAAACGCCATGCACGCCGGTGTACTGCCCAACGCCTTGCGCGTCCTGAGGGACGACCGGCCCACCGTGCATATCAAGCTGTACAACCTGCCATCCCTCGAACAACTCGAAGGCCTGCGCCAACGCAGCCTGGACATCGCCCTGGTCGGCGAACCACCCGCCGCCGATGACCCGGACCTGACCGCGCTGCAGGTGCTCGACGACCCCATGCTGCTGGCAATGCCCGAGCATCATCCATTGGCCCGCCAAAACGCGCTGTTGCCGGAACACCTGGCCGACCAGGAATGGATCGGCGTGCAGCGCAAACCCGGCGCCAACCCCGCCGACGACTTCGTCGCCGCCTGCATCCGCGCTGGTTTCACCCCGCAGATTCCCATGGAGGCCGGTGAGCCGTTTACCGCCTTGGGGCTGGTCGCTTCGGGGCTGGGCGTGGCAATGGTGCAAAAAGGCCTGAGCCGCAATGCACCACCGGGCGTGGTGTTGCGGGAGTTGCCGTGGATGACCTACACCACGCCGCTGTGGGCGGCGTGGCATCGGATAAACCTACGGCCGTTGGTAGAAACCTTCCGAAAGGTACTCACCGAGTCACAGCGCTGACTCATCTATACCTGTTAGAAGTGACAGTTGTCGGTCCTGTCCCGCAGGCGTTTAATGCTGTCGAACCCTGTCGCGTAACCTCAATGCGCTAGGCCTGAGCATGGAACGTTCAAGGATAGAATGACAATGACGACTATATTCAAAACAGCTATCTCGTCACTGATGTTGGGCACAGGGGCGATACTTTGCAGCTACAACTCAGCGGCGTACGCCGCGACGTTCGTTAACTTAGGTCACGCTGCAGGAGCTCAATGCTCAACCGCCTGGGTCAACGATAATGCACAAGCCGTAGGCAACTGCTCGCCCCCCAGCGCCAGTGCCAATAATGTGCCGTGGTTTTCAGCCACATTGGCCGGACCTCAGCAGACTCTGGCGCCCTTGGTGGCAGGCCAGCCTTGTATGACCCTGGCGATCTCCAACAATGGCTGGATTGTTGGGAGTTGTGCCAATGGCACAAATCGGTTTTTCGCCACCGTCTGGAGTGCAACCGCGCCAAACAACACACCGACAGTGCTGACACCGCTTCCTCCGTCACTGTTATTTCCGCTGCTGCGACCAGCTGATGTACAGACAGCGGCATCCGCACAAAATCAATACGGCGCAGTCATCGCGCAGAGTATCAGTGCCTCTCAAGACTCTACGGTAGTGCTGTACACGGCCGGAAGTGGCACGCCCGAGCGTGTCTCGGGATGGGGTGATAACTGTACCGGCATCGAAGTGAATAACACGCTGACCAATGGTTATCCTGATGTCTTGATGAACTGCCCGGGAAACACCGGCCAACCTGTCATAAAAATCGCCAAGTGGGCCGCTGGCGGCTACAGCCTCACTACACTCGCGTTACCCTCCGGCGCCAGCTACTGCTGGGCGGCAGGCATGAACGATCAAAGTGAAGTCGCAGGTACTTGCCTCTACCCTGACTCGAACACCAATGTCAGCAAAACAGCGTTCTGGCCCTCGCCAACGAGCGCACCCCGGACGCTTACGCTACCTTTGAACGCCAAAAACGCTGCGAAGGCGATTAACAATGCAGGGCATATCCTGGCCAGGCGCGGTGACGATACCGGCATCGCACAAGATCTCTTCTGGGAAGACACAAACTCGAGTCTCGGCGTACGACCAATCGTACCTCTGCCTGGCAGCGTCATGACGAAAGCCGTTGGTCTTGGAAATGACGATACCATCGCATTGAACTGCCAAGACAGTAACCAGTACCCCACGGGGTGTTACTGGACACCGTCAGGCGGAACCCAACCTCTTGCTCCCCTGCCGGGGGGGTTACTCAGCGCGCTAGCCGGAATAGCACCTGCCGGCAAATTTGTCTTTGGCGCAGCCACCAGCGCAACACAGACCTTGAACGCAGTAGCAGCCCAGTTGCCCTGAAAAAGACAGCGTCAAGCATTAAGGACGGCTAACTATCCAGTGATTCAGGAGACGATTGTGAAACGACTTAAGGCATTTACGTTTTTTGCATTGTTAATCGGCCCAGTAATGCTTGCCTCTACATCCTATGCCGCAGGATGGCATAACGGGGATTACTACATAGGGGGTAGTTGGGCTGACGATAGGGGATGGGAAGGATGGGGGCTCTTGGGAGCAATCATGGACGGTTCCCTATGGAGGAAAGCCACACCTGAAGTACCTATAACAGGTGGATCTGTAAAAGAAGCCAATGCACCCGACCCATCGAAGTGCAGTGGAGGATACCGTTGGGGCCGAGTAACACCGAATGATGTAATCACCAAAATTGACTGTTAATGAGAGGATAAAAGCTAGGAAGCGGGGCGGATTGTCAACAGAGCCTGCCTCTTTTCCTGCAATTACCCAAGTATCTCACGCAACCGAAACCACATCATCCCCAGCGCCAACAGCGGCGAACGCAGCGCCTTGCCGCCGGGAAACGTCATGTGCGGCACTTGACTGAACATATCCAGGCCCTGGCTGTGACCGGCGTGGATACCCTCGGCCAGCAGCCTTGCACACCAGTGCGTCACGTTCAGCCCATGCCCCGAATACCCCTGGGCATAAAACACATTCGGGTACTGCTTCAACCGCCCCACCTGCGGAAAACGGTTGGCCGTGATGCCGATCTTGCCGCCCCACTGAAACTCAATGGCGGTCTGGGCCAATTGCGGGAACACCTTGAGCATTTTCGGCTGCATATAGGCGGCGATGTCCGCTGGGTCGCGTCCGGAGTAATGGCAGGCGCCGCCGAACAACAGGCGTCGGTCGGCGGACAGTCGGTAGTAGTCCAGGCCGACTTTCTGGTCGCACAGCGCGAGGTTTTGCGGGATCAACGGGGTGGCGATGTCCTCCGATAACGGCTCGGTGGCGATGATGTAGCTGCCGGCCGGAAGCACCTTGCCGCTCAAACGGGGCTCCAGTTCCTCCAGGTGCGCATTGCACGCCAGCACCAGGCTGGCCGCGCGCACGGTGCCACCGGCGCAGCGCACCTGCACGGTGTCGCCGTGGAGCAGTTCCAGCACTTCGGTGTGCTCGAAAATCCGCACGCCGAGGGACTCGGCCAGCCGTGCTTCACCCAATACCAGGTTCAGCGGATGCAAATGCCCGGAGCCCATGTCCACCAGGCCACCGGCATACACTGTCGAGCCCACCACCTGTTGCATGTCCTGTGGGCCGACCAGACGGGTTTCATGCACGTACCCCAGGTCGGCCAGGTGTGCCTGCTCGGCCTTGAACGCGGCGAACTGTGCCGGCGTATTGGCCAATTCACAAAAGCCCCAGCGCAGGTCGCAGTCGATGCTGTGCTCGCGAATGCGTTCGCCCACCAGCGCCACCGACTCAATCCCGGCGCGTTCCAGGTAACGCACGCCCTCCTCGCCCACATGCTTGGCGAACCCCGACACGTCATGGCCGATGCCGCGAATCAACTGCCCGCCATTGCGCCCGCTGGCGCCCCAGCCGATGCGCCGGGCTTCCAACAGGACTACCGAGAGCCCACGCTGGGCCAGTTCGATGGCGGTATTGACGCCGGTGAAGCCGCCGCCGATCACGCACACGTCAGCGGTCAGGTCGGAGCCCAGTGCCGGACGCTCCGCCAGGGCGTTGGCCGTGGCTCGGTAGTAGGAGTGGGCGTGGTCAGTTGACTGGATCATTTATTGGTCTTCACTTTGCTCCACGCGCGGGTCATCAGGCGCATGGTCGCCGGGGTGGGCGTGGTGGAAATGTAGAGTTTGTCGAGCACGGCCTGTGGCGGGTACACCTCGGGGTTGTTCACCAGTTCCGGGGCCATGAAGGCCTTGGCGGCCGGGTTGGCATTGGCATAGCCCACCGAGGCGCTGACCTTGGCGATCACTTCAGGGTCGAGCAGGTAATTGATGAACGCGTGGGCTTCTTTCGGGTTACTCGCGTCGGCGGGAATCGCCAACAGGTCGAACCACAGGTTGGAGCCTTCCTTGGGAATCGAATAGGCAATGTTCACGCCGTTCTTGGCTTCCTTGGCGCGGTTGGCGGCTTGGAACACGTCGCCGGAATAACCGAAGGCCACGCAGATATCGCCGTTGGCCAAGTCCGAGATGTACTTGGAGGAATGGAAATAGGTGATGTACGGCCGCAGCGTCAGCAGCTTGGCTTCGGCCTGCTTGTAGTCCTCGGGATTCTCACTGCGCGGGTCCTTGCCCAGGTAGTTGAGGATGGCCGGGAACAGCTCGTCCGCCGAATCGAGGAAGGCCACGCCGCACTGGTTGAGCTTCTTGATGTTCTCGGGCTCGAACAGCACCGCCCACGAATCGATACGGTCGACGCCGAGCACCTGCTTGACCTTGTCGACGTTGTAACCGATGCCATTGGTGCCCCACAGGTACGGCACCGAGTGTGCGTTACCGGGGTCGTTTTTCTCCAGCAGCGCGAGCAGCTTGGGGTCGAGGTTCTTGAAGTTGGGCAGTTGCGCACGGTCGAGCTTGAGGAACGCACCGGCCTTGACCTGTCGCGCCAGGAAGTGGTTGGACGGCACCACCACGTCATAGCCGGTGCGCCCGGCCAGCAACTTGCCCTCCAGGGTTTCGTTGGAGTCGAATACGTCGTAGACCGGCTGGATCCCGGTCTTGGCCTGGAAATCGGCCAGGGTGGTCTCGCCGATGTAGTCGGTCCAGTTGTAGATGCTCACCGTCGGTGCCGCCTGGCTGGTGCTGCTGAATGCCGCCACCAGTGCCAGCGGGAGAAGCTGTTTCACAAGACGCATATCGACACCCCTTTATTGGTTGTTAGACGCTCAACAGCACGACCCCACACGCCCAGGCACTGCTTGAGCCTGTCGCAGTCCATGGCTGGGGGACTGGCGTCGGCTTGTACACCTGGCGCATTGAGGTCTATCTTGAGGCCGCTGCCCGTCGGCATCTATCCACTTTGCACGCACCACAACGCACCATTAGAGTGCGCCCAGGGTATCCCATGACACAGTCGACAGCGTTGCGCGTACAGGCCTTCACCACCGGTGATGTGACCGCTCAATGCGGTGCGACACCCGGCTGGGTGCAGCAGTACCAGCAGATGTCCCCAGGGCATTTCGCCGGGCAGATCCGCTACCTCGACCTGCAAGGCGTGCAGGTGTACGAAGAGCGCATGAACACCCGCGTGGAGCAGCATTTCAACGCGCCGTCAGGGTCGTTGGCGTTCTGTTTCGACGGCAGCGACAACGCGCTGTACGTGCTCAATGGCGAAAGCCGCAACACCTGGATCACCCCGGAAAACTACCGCGAAGTGGCGGTGGTGTTCGGGCCGCAATTTGTGCAGCGTCATGGGCTGGATGTGGCAACACTCGAAGGCTTGTTCATGGCCCCGCTGACGAGCCAGCAGAACGCGCTGTTCAGCCGTTGGTTAAGTAGCACGCTGACACGCTTGCCCACGGTCACCGACCCCGCCCCCCTCACCCAACAGTTGCTGGACGATTGCCTGTTCATCCTCGACAACGCCTGCGTCTGCCTGGACCGCCACGCGTTGCAGCGGCGCAGCGACGAACGCCAGTTGATGGCGCGCATTGGCGAATGGGCGGCAGACGTTCCGGACGAAACCGTCAACCTGCTGGAACTGGCCCGGATTGCCGGCGTGCCGTTGCGCCAGTTGCAGCAGGGCTTCAAGACCTACACTGGCATGAGCCCGGCGCAGTGGTTGCGGCTGCGACGGTTGAATGGGGCGCGACGGGAGTTATTGAACTCACCCGGCACCACGGTGGCGGAGGTGGCGATGAATTGGTCGTTCTGGCATTTGGGGCGGTTTTCCAACAGTTATCGCGCGCTGTTCAAGGAATTGCCCAGTGAAACGTTGAAACATCGCCACTAACGGAGAAACCTTCTCAATACCTTGTAAAACCTGGCCGATATGCCTAGCTTATGCGCCCCCCGCCCCGCGCTTTAAGGCCTTGCCCCCATGGTTTTGCGTTTTCGTCCCGTCGTCACCTCACGTTTCGCCCTCGGCCTGCTGCTCAGTGGCGGCATCGGTAACAGCCTGGCGGCTGAAATTGAGCTGCCGGCGGTGAAGGTCCAAGGCCAGGACACGTCAGGCTACCGCAGTGAAACCGCCTCGGTCGGCAGCTTCGATGACGCGCCGCTGCTGGACACCCCGGCCTCGATCACCGTGATCAACGCCGCGCTGATCAAGGACCAGCAAGCGCGCCTGCTCAGTGAAGTGCTGCGCAACGACGCCTCGGTGGGCGACAGCTATGCGCCCATTGGCTATTACGAAAACTTTGTGGTGCGCGGCTTCTCGCTGAACGCGGCCAGCAGCTACAAGATCAATGGGCGCACCATCACCGGCGAGCAGAACGTTGCCCTGGAAAACAAGCAGCAGGTGGAAGTGCTCAAGGGCCTGGCGGGCCTGCAAAGCGGCATCTCCGAGCCCAGCGGCGTGATCAACTACGTGACCAAGCGCCCGGAAGATGTGCGCTCGGTGACCGTGTCCACCGACGATCGCGGCAGCGGCTATGTCGCCACCGATGTAGGCGGCTGGTTCGGCAGCGAGCAGCAGTTCGGCCTGCGCGCCAACGTCGCCCATGAAGACCTCAATTCCTATGTGGAACACGCCAACGGCCAGCGCGATTTTGTGGCCATGGCGTTCGACTGGAACATCAGCCCGGACGCCGTGCTGCAACTGGACGCGGAGTACCAGGACAAGCAACAGCGCTCGGTGCCGGGTTACCAATTGCTGGGCGGCACGGAGGTGCCACACGGCGCCTCGCCGAAGAAACTGCTGGGGCACCAGACCGGCTCCAAACAGGTGGGCATCGACTCGCTGAACCTCAATGGCACGTTCGAATACCGCTTCAGCGATCAGTGGAAAGGCCGCCTCAGCGCGGCCCGCAGCAAGGTGGTGATCGACGATTACAGTTCGTTTGCCTGGGGTTGCTATGGGTCGACCCGTTGCACGTCAAGCGTACCGAACTACTTCAGCCCAGAAGGCAATTACGACGTCTATGACTACCGCAGCCCGGACGACACCCGCCGCGACGATGAAGTGCAGGCGGCGCTGACCGGGCTGTTCGACACCGCCGGCCTCGGCCATGAGCTGACGTTCGGTACCAGTGCGTTCCGCCGGGTGATCGACAAGCGAACATCGGTTAACGAACTGATCGGCACCACCAACATCGACGTGGACGCACCCTCGTTCACGCCGACCGACAAACCCCTCAACGCCAGCCATCGCACCCTCGACAGCCGCCAGTACGGCCTGTTCGTCACCGACCGCATCCGCCTCAACGAGCAATGGCAGACGATCCTCGGTGGCCGCGAAGTGCGGCTGGACGAAAAGGCCTTCGACGGTGTCACTGGCAGCCAGGCGCGCCACACCCAGCAATACGTGTTCCTGCCGCAGGCATCGTTGATCTACAAACCGGTCGAGAGCATTTCGCTCTACACGAGCTACAGCAAAGGCCTGTCCCTGGGCGGTACCGCGCCATGGTTCGCCAGCAACGCCGATGAAACCCTGGCACCCACCACCTCGCGGCAACTCGAGGCCGGGGTCAAATACGACTGGCGCCGCATCAGCTTTGCCGCCGCCGTGTTCCAGACCCGCCAGGCCTACCAGTACGCCAAGCCTGATGGCGCCGGCAACTTCACCTACGTGCAACAGGGCGAGCAGAAGAACACCGGGCTGGAACTGTCGGCCAACGGTTGGGCCACCGAGCGCCTGCAAATCGCAACCAGCGTGGCCGCGATTCGTGCGCGGGTCACCGGCAGCGGTACGCCGGACTATGAAGGCCACCAGGCGATCAACGTGCCCAAGCTGCGCGCCAGCGTGTATGCGGACTATGCGTTGCCATGGGTGAACGGCCTGGCGGTGCTCGGTGGCGTGCAGTACAGCGCCAAGAAGTCCGCCAACCGCACCGGCACTGTCGAGGTGGGAGATTACGCGGTGGTGAATGTGGGCAGCCGCTACACCACCCAAGTGGACGGCTATGAGACGGTGTTTCGCCTGAGCGTCGACAACCTGTTCGACAAGCGCTACTGGCGCGACGCGGGCGAGTACATGGGCGATGACTACCTGTTCCAGGGCGCGCCACTGACGGCGCGCCTGAGTGCATCGGTCAACTTCTAAGGATTACTTGGGCATCTTGCGAAAACCCACGGCCAGGCGGTTCCAGCTGTTGATGGTGGCGATCGCCACGCTCAGGTCGACCTGCTCCTGAGCGCTGAACTCGGCGGCCAACGTGTTGAAATCTTCATCCGGGGCATGGGTCTGGCTGAGCAGGGTCAGGCTTTCGGCCCAGGCCAGGGCAGCACGCTCACGTGGGGTGAAGAACGGCGTTTCGCGCCAGGCCGACAGGGTGTACAAGCGGCGCTCGGTCTCGCCGCCCTTGCGTGCATCGGCGGTGTGCATGTCGAGGCAGAAGGCGCAGCCGTTGATCTGCGATACGCGCAAGCGCACCAGTTCCAGCAGTGGCAGCTCGATGGACAGTTTGCCGACGGCGGCTTCCAGGGCGAGCATGGCTTTCATGGCGTCTGGGGAGGCGGTGTAGAAATCGGTACGGGTTTGCATGGTGATATTCCGGGGCAGTGGGGATTGATGGCTAGGTTAGTCATCGGGGCTTTGGGGAGGAATATCCAATTTTGGGTAAGACGGGGTGACCAATTGTTTGTGTGTGTGTTGGGTACATATTCGTTATTGGGGTAACGGCTGCTATTGGTTCCGCGCTTACAGCGGGCCGCTCGGTGTGCCCGTCATGCGACAGGGATTTGGGGGCCGCCCAAGCTCAAAAGCAGATCAAAAGCAGGCTGATATCTACCTGATGTATGAAGATCAAACTGTGGGAGGGGGCTTGTCCCCGATGGCGGTGTGTCATTTGCAGATGTATTAGCTGACAC
>NZ_JAIOKW010000052.1:0-34750 GCF_020093335.1 Pseudomonas fluorescens group sp.
CGCCCGCCCCGCACGCTGATCAAGTGCACACAGGCGCCGCCTGGGTTGACGAAGGCCGCGATGACGTCCACGTCGCCGGTGCCGCCTTCCATGCTCTGCTGATCCTGCACGCGCCGCAGCAAGGAGATCTGGTCACGCAACTCGGCGGCGCGTTCGAAATCCAGGGTGCTGGCGGCCTGCTCCATGGCGCCGGAGAGTTCGTCGGTGAGGGCATTGCTGCGCCCTTCGAGGAACATCACCGAATGGCGCACGTCCTCGGCGTACTCGGCCGGGTCCACCAGGCCCACGCAAGGCGCTTTGCAGCGTTTGATCTGGTATTGCAGGCACGGCCGCGTGCGGTTCTTGTAGAAGCTGTCTTCGCACTGACGCACAAAAAAGGTCTTTTGCAGCAGGCTCAGGCTTTCGCGGATCGCGCCGGCGCTGGGATAGGGCCCGAAATACTTGCCCTTCTGCTTCTTCGCACCCCGGTGAATGCTCAGGCGTGGGAAGTTGCCGTCGGATAAAAACACGTAGGGGTAGGATTTATCATCGCGCAGCAGGATGTTATAGGGCGGCCGCCATTCCTTGATCAGCGTCTGCTCGAGCAACAGCGCTTCGGTTTCATTGGCGGTGATGGTGGTTTCGACCTGGGCGATACGCGCCACCAGCGCAGCTGTCTTGGGCGCGAGCCCGCTCTTGCGAAAATAGCTCGCCAAGCGGTTCTTCAGGTTCTTGGCCTTGCCGACATACAGCAGGCGTGCCTCGCTGTCGAACATGCGGTACACGCCGGGGCGGCCACTGCAGGTCGAGAGGAAGGCACTTGGATCAAACGGTGTAGTCATGTCAGGCGCTGGCGTCCACCATGCCGTGGCGCACTGCGAGCAGGGTCAATTCAACATCACTGCTGATGGCGAGCTTCTCGAAAATGCGATAGCGGTAGGTGTTGACGGTCTTGGGCGACAGGCACAGCTTGTCGGAGATCGTCTGCACCTTCTGGCAACCGACGATCATCAAGGCGATCTGGATTTCCCGCTCCGACAACGCATCGAACGGCGAGTCGCTGGTGGGCTGGAAAGACTTGATGGCCAATTGCTGGGCGATTTGCGGGCTGATGTAACGCTGGCCGGCAAATACCAGGCGAATGGCTTGTACCATCTCGGCCAGCCCAGCGCCCTTGGTCAGGTAACCGGCCGCTCCGGCCTGCAACAGGCGTGTCGGAAACGGGTCTTCTTCACACACCGTCACCACGACGACTTTGATATCCGGATGGCTGCGCAACAACTTGGTCGTGGCGCCGAGACCGCCGATACCGGGCATCTTGACGTCCATCAGCACCACATCGGGCTTCAACTCCCGGGCCTTGATCAAGGACTCTTCCCCTGACTCGGCCTGGCCGACTACTTGCAGGCCATCGATGTCAGCCAGCATTCGTGTAATGCCTGTACGAACGAGATCATGGTCATCGACTACTAGCACCCTAATCAAGCAGACACCTCGCGATATGGTCTTATAGGTTGCTGAACACCTTAGCAAAAAACCAAGGCGCAGACCTAGCTGCAAGCGTCATATATATAGAGTTTGAATACACGGGGGCCGCCCGCCGAGAGGCGGACGGCTCTATTTTGCTGGGCAACAGGTCAGGATTCTTGAGGCTGCTGCTTGGCTTTTCCATTAAATGAAACGGAGTGTTCGGCCAAGGTTGACGTCAAGCGGCGGATCGCCGCTTGGTCTTCCTTGAACATCGCGCGATAATTACCCAACACTTTCTCCTCAATCTCGCTGAGGTTTTCCAGCTGAATCGGCGTAGCAGTTCCGGTCAACACGTAAAGTACATCTACACCTTTTGCGGCGACTCGGGACAAATAATCGGCCTTGGGCGCACGCCCTCCACTTTCATATTTGCCTTGTGCGTTGGCTTCAACGCCTCCTATTTCACCGAAAACTTTTTGCGACAGGCCAAGTCGCTCTCTTTCTTGCCTCAAACGCGAACCGATTCCACTCATTTGGATGTATGATCCTATTTGGCACACCCCAAGAGGTGACACGCTCATCTCTTAGTTAAACAAACTTGAACGGTTTTGAACTATGCCCGGAATCCGCACTGCTGCACAAGCCAAGGCCTGGCTGGAACATCAAGGAAAGTCAGTTCAAGCGTTCGCCCGTGAGCACGGAGTTGATCCGGCTACCACGTATCAAGTGCTCGCTGGGCGTAAAAAGGGACGGCGTGGAGAGGCCCATAAGGTGGCGGTCCTTTTGGGCATGAAAGAAGGGATCATCCTTGCTGAGGCTGATGGCCAACACAACGTTCAGGAAGTCGTTTCCTGAAGCCAGTATGCGCTTATTAGCATCAACTGCATGGTTTAGGTTCAACGGCAAACACGCTCCATCCGCCAGAAGCAGTCTTCTTCACCCACGATGCTCATCCCACTGCGCTGATAGAGCCTCTTGGCCGGGTTGTTCTTAAACACGGTCAAGCGCAATAAACCCGTCGCCTGCGCCTTGAGCGCCATCTGTTCCAACACCCAACTGCCCGCACCAAGCCCGCGATACGCCTCAAGCATATGCAACTCACGGATATAGAGTGCCCGCCTATCGGCGCTCAGGCTGATAAAGCCCATCACGGTGTCATCGTTGCAGATCAGCCAGTTCTCACGCCCGGCCCAAGCGATGTCGAAGCCCTGGTTGGACCACACCAGCTCGTATTGCAGGTAATAACGGCTCATGGCCGCAAAGGTCAGGCTTCGAGCAAAGGGAAGGTCCTGGTCTGTTGCCGCGCGCAGATTGAACGCCATTCAGACGGCTACCACTTGGCCAGTCCATGGCCCGCCATCGCGACGGGCAATCACCAGCGCATCGCCGATACCGGGCGCCGCGGCCAGTAAGCTGCCATCAACCGCCCAGATCGCGCTGCGGCCGGCGCACACATAGCCACCCGACGGGCCACCATGGTTGGCCATCAGCACCAGCAAGCCATGTTCGGCCGCATAGCCCTGGAGCAACGCGCTGTCAGTGGCATAGCCACCTTCGCTGATCAACACGCCGGTGGCGTATACCGTGGCTCCTGCCTCAGCCGCCAGGCGCGGATGGCTGGCATGGGAGAAGTCCGCGCACACCGCCAACGCGATACGCTCGCTCCGCCATTCGAGGGGCGCACCGCCCTGCCCTGCGACAAATGCCCGTTCTTCGCCAGGATGCAAATGCTGCTTGGTGTAGACCACCATTGAGCCATCAGCCCCCAACACCAGCGCGCCGATCAACACACCGGCCTGCGGCGCCAGGCGGATGGGCATCCCCACCACTGCTGTCAGCCGCAGCGCCTGGGCCATCTCCCGCAGCGGCGCCAAGACAGGGTCGTCTGGCGCAATCGCCAACCCGGCCGCCAATGAAGGTTCATACCCGGTCAGCGACAGCTCCGGAAACACCAGCCATTGCACGCCGTGCCGGGCAGCCGTGCCCATGAACGTCAAGTGCCGTTTGATATTGGCCGCAAGGTCTCCGGCGATGGAAATGGATTGAGCAGCAGCAAGGGTCAAAGCAGTCATGGTCGCGTCCAAGCAATCGGTATCAAAGTGGGATCAGCATATCTCGACCTATAGCCGTTGGTATCCACGTGCAATAGAAATTAATGATTGAGTCCTCCTGCCCGCCTCTAGTAAGCTCGCCCCATCATTTGGAGACCCACCATGTTGCCACTTACCCACACTCAGGTTTGCCCTGCTGCCAGCGCCCAGCGCTTGGTATCGGCTACCCGTGTGAGCGGTTCGAGCGCACCGGTAAGTTTTTATTTTGGGTATTGGTTTAGCCACTGGCGCGCCTGATACCTGAAATCGGCGGCCACTACTCAAGGGGTCGCCTACCAGAGAAATCTAACCCCCGGTCGGCTCCCCGACCGGGGGTTTTGTTTTTTCAGGCCCCTCTATATTTCGCAGAACACTTAAAGGACACACGACATGAACTACGCCACTTATTACCGCTACGACACTTCCACCGCATGGCGATTTAGCCAGCTCCGCTCGGGACAGCCTGCCGCCTCCGATCGGTCACCTATTGGTGGCAAGCCAACACACGTAGCCAATACGGCCAATTGTCGAACACCCCAGTAGGGCCAGCGCGCGGGAACAGCCCGCCGCTTGCCCAGGAAGCCTTGAATATGAACTCTGCCACCGCCGCTTTGCCCGTCTCTGCCCTGACCAGCGCCAATGAAGCCCTGACCCAGCGCCTGCCCAGCTCTCTTGAGCTCAAGCACCAATTGCCTCTCAGCCCGTTCCTCAACGAGCAAGTCCACGCCCATCGCCAAGCCGTGCGCGCCATCCTCAATGGCGAAGATTCACGTTTGCTGGTGATCGTCGGCCCGTGCTCGATCCATGACCCTGAGTCAGCCATGGAATACGCACGCAACCTCAAGAAGCTCGCGCTGGACGTCAGCGACCAGATGCTGCTGGTGATCCGTGCCTACGTCGAAAAACCGCGCACCACCGTCGGCTGGAAAGGCTTGGCTTACGACCCGCACCTGGACGGCAGTGATGACATGGCCGCCGGCCTCACCCTGTCCCGCCAACTGATGCGCGAAATGCTGCGCCTGGGCTTGCCGGTCGCCACCGAACTGCTGCAACCCATGGCCGCCGGCTACTTCGATGACCTGCTCAGTTGGGTCGCGATTGGCGCGCGCACCACCGAATCGCAGATCCACCGTGAAATGGCCAGCGGCCTGGGCATGCCCGTAGGTTTCAAGAACGGCACCGACGGCGGCGTTGCGATTGCGTGTGACGCCATGCGCTCGGCCTCCCATCCGCACCGCCACTTCGGTGTCGACAGCCAGGGCCACCCGGCGATCATTCAGACCCCCGGCAACCCCGACACCCACTTGGTGCTGCGCGGCGGCCACCGAGGGCCGAACTACGATGCGCAGAATGTGGCACAGGTGAAGCAAGATTTGGCCAAGTCAAAGGTGACGGCGAGGATCATGGTCGATTGCAGCCACGCCAACAGTGGCAAGGACCCGCTGCGTCAACCGGCGGTATTCAACGACGTGCTGGAACAGCGCCTGCAAGGCGACACCTCGCTGATCGGCATGATGCTCGAAGGCCACCTGTTCGAAGGCTGTCAACCGTTGAGCGCGTCGATGAAATACGGCGTGTCGGTGACAGACGGCTGCCTGGGCTGGAGCGGCACCGAGCAGTTGTTGCGCAACGCGGCTGAGCGGTTGCGCCAACAACACACCATCATTGACTGATGAAGATCAGAATGTGGGAGCTGGCCTGCGATAGCGGTATATCAGCGACAGACTTGTAGCCTGACACGCCCCATCGCAGGCAAGCCAGCACCCACATTTGCTCAGTGTTCGGCTCAGGGAGTTGGCGCAGCGTTCAAACTATTCGTGACCTGGGGTAAAGAGTCCTTTTCGGATTCGGCGGTTTTTCCGAAGGAACGACGGGCGGATACTCGACTCCATTGTTCACCCCCCTTCAGGAGTTACTGATGTCTATCGCTACGCAAAACGTTCCGGCCTTCGGCCTTGGCACCTTCCGTCTGCAAGGTCAGGTGGTGATCGATTCCGTCAGCGCCGGCCTGGAACTGGGCTACCGCGTGATCGACACCGCGCAGATCTACGAGAATGAAGCAGACGTCGGCCAAGCCATCGCCGACAGTGGCGTGCCGCGCGATGAGCTATTTATCACCAGCAAAATCTGGATCGCTAACTTCGCCGAAGGCCAGTTGATTCCGAGCCTGCGTGAAAGCTTGCGCAAACTGAAAACCGACTATCTGGACCTCACCTTGATTCACTGGCCTTCACCCGAAGATCAGGTGCCTGTCGCCGAGTTCATGGGCCAGTTGCTGGAAGCCAAACGCCTGGGCCTGACCCGCCAGATCGGCATCTCCAACTTCACCGTCGACTTGATGAAGCAAGCGATTGCAGCCGTTGGCGCGGAGAATATCGCCACCAACCAGATCGAACTGCATCCCTACCTGCAAAACCGCAAGGTCGTGGACTTCGCCACCGCTAACGGTATCCAGATCACGTCCTACATGACCCTGGCCTACGGCGAAGTGCTCAAAGACCCAGTGATGGAGCAAATCGCCGAACGCCATCAGGCTACTCCCGCGCAAGTGGCGCTGGCTTGGGCGATGCAACTGGGCTATGCGGTCATCCCGTCATCGACCAAACGCGCCAACCTGGAAAGCAACCTCAAGGCCCTGCAACTGACCTTGAGTGCTGCCGACATGGCGCAGATTGCCGAGTTGGAACGCGGCCATCGCCTGACCAGCCCCAAGGGTATCGCCCCACAATGGGACTAAACCCCTGCCGCAGGCGTGCGGGATAATTCCCGCAGCCAGGGCAGCACACGCAGGCCGGTGCTGGACGCGGGAGGGTCGATAATGTCCATGAAGTGTTCGAGGTTGACGCTGTCCGGCACACCGGGCAACCGGACCAGCACCGTCGGCGTCGCCTCGGGAGTTGTTCCCAGGTCCAGGTGATCGTAGACCAGCACGTGATGCGCCTGGGGTTGAGGCTGGCACGTGTGGATCGCGAGCCCCGCGTTGATGATCAGCACATCAAAGGGCTGTGCCGGGATGGCGGTGAGGAGTTGGACCTCTTCAAAGGTTTGCACCGGTACGATCCGGTGATACCCCAACTGGTTAAGCATTTTCTCGATGTACAGCCGCTGCAGGTGTTGTTCATCGGCAATCAGGATGGTCAGTGCTTTGTTTGGCATGGCGAATCCCTGGGCAGGCATCGCTCGTCAGTGAGCGAGGCCCATTCTCCAGACATACACTGACGACAAAATCAGGCTTATTCCCGTTCACTGTAGGAGTTGTCCCAAATCCACCGAATGGCTATCAGGCGTGCTTGCTGTGCAGGTGCAGGCTCAGGCGCTGATGCAAGCCATCGACGGCCATGCCAACCGCCTCCACCGCTGCCGACAATGCATCACGGTCACGCCTTTGACACGCCTCCTCCAAGGTTTCGCAACCGGCGACCAACGCCTGGGCCCTGACCATCCGGGCACCGCCTTTTATACGATGAGCCAGGTCATGCAGCTTGGCGAAATCCGCGTGCTGTTGCAGCGCCGGCAGCAACAGGCGGTCCTCTGCGAGGCTATTGAGCAATGGCAGCAGCAACTCATCAAGCACGGCACCCTCGCCCCCCGTCAGCATGACCAATGCGCTCAAATCAAACGTCGGTTCGGCGTCCTCCACGGCGGCACTGGCAGTGCGTGATGCCAGCGCTACACGCAAATCATCAAGACCGGTCGGTTTGAACAGACAACCATCCATGCCCGCCTGCCTGCAGCGCTCGGTTTCCTCCGGTTGGGCGTTGGCGGTGAACCCCAGCAACAGGCACGGAACCAGGCCGAGCCGACGCTCTTGTGCACGGATATCACGGGCCAACGTGTAGCCGTCCATAACAGGCATATTGCTATCGGTGATCACGCCATCAAAATGCCCGGCCTGCCACAGTGCGAACCCCTCAGCGCCATCTTCGGCCGTGACGATGCGATGCCCCAGGAAGCTCAATTGCCGAGTGAGCAACAGGCGGTTGGCCGGGTAGTCATCCACCACCAGGAGGCTCAATGCATGAGCCGGTGGCACAGGCGGAGCCGATGAAGAAAGCGGTGCAGCGGTGGCCAACTCCAGCGCCAGGGTCACATCCACCCGAGTCCCCTTGCCCAGCACACTGCTCAAATGCAGTTGGCCGCCCATCATCTCGCACAGATTGCGACTGATCACCAAGCCCAACCCCGAACCACTGCGTGCTGATTGATCGTTATTGCTGCCCTGGATAAAGGGGTTGAACAAACGTTGTTGATCCTCGGCACTGATGCCAATCCCCGTGTCCTCCACATACAGCCGAAGGTTCAGAGGGTCGCTCGCCAATGCCGGTGTGCACTGGGCGCCCAGGCGTACCTGGCCGGTCGCGGTAAACTTGATGGCATTGCCCAGCAGATTGGACACCACTTGTTTGAAGCGCATAGGGTCGATCAACACTGACCGGTCGATCATCGGGTCGAGCTCCACGTGCAGCAACAGCCCCTTATCCCGCGCCAGCCCTTCGAAAACCCGTGCCACGGAAGCCAACATTTCATGGAGATTGGCAGGTGCCAGGGTCAGGGACAGGTGACCGGTTTCGATCCGCGCAATGTCCAAGATATCGCCGATCAGCTCCAGCATGCTGCGGGACGCCATCGATGCCACTTCGAGGGCATCCTGATCGACGCGGCCCTGCTCGGCGTTCTTCTGAGCCAATTCGATCATGCCGATCACCGCGTTCATGGGCGTTCGGATCTCATGACTCATGGTCGCCAGGAAGGTGGTCTTGGCGCGATTGGCGGCGTCGGCCTCCTCCTTGGCTTCCTGCAACTGGCCCAGCAGGCGCTGGCGTTCGCTGACATCCACCCAGCCAGCAATCATGCCCACCACGTTGCCGTTGCTATCACGGTACGGCAGCATCCATTGGTAAATCGTCAGCACGCCACCGCCGGGCACCTTGAGCACTCGGTCGTGAATCTGCGGCTCCCCACGCTCCATCAAGCTCAAATAGTCAGCATGGAAAGATTGAGCCTGGGGCGGGTTGCCGGTGTCGGTTTCCACCACGGTCTTGCCGATCACGTCCTCCAGCTTGAAGCCGAACACATCAAGGTAAGCGTTATTACACGCCATCAAGCGGCCCTGGCGGTCACGTACATAAATCGGGTGGGGCGTGCCGTCGATCAGCACGCTCATAAACCGCATCTGGTCGCTCAAGGCCCGTTCGGCCTGGGCACGCTTGTGAATCAGGTTACGCAGGTAGAGCACCCAACCCAACGTGACCAACAACAGCACGGCTGCCAGGCCGAACCCTTGGATAATCACGTTGCGATGGCTGATCCAGTAGCTGTCCTCGATGATGATCTCACTGCGCCAATGGTTGGTCAGTTCGTCCATTTCCTCGGGCGTGATACTCAACAGCGCCTTCTCGAGGATTGAATACAGTTCCAGCTGGCTGCGATTGACGCCCAAGGCAATCCGCGCCGGTTCCGTACCCACCGTACTGGTGATACGCAGGCGATCACGGTAATGGCGCGCGATCATGTAACGGGCACTGATCAGCGACACAACCGTCGCATCGACACCGCCTTTGGCGACCAACTCCATGGCTTGCTCAGGGTTCTCGACCGCCACAAAGACGATACCAGGATAATCCCGCGCCACTTGCACGGCGAGGCTGTTGCCGCCGATAAACGCCAGGCGTTTGCCGGGCATGTCTTCCAGGGTAAGCAGGTGCTCATCGCTGGCGCGCGCCACCAGCACATAGGGGTTGGACAAGTAAGGCCGGGTAAAACGGACTTTCTCGGAGCGCTCGACGCTGGGCGTGATCACCGCCATCATCTCCACTTGGCCAGCGCTGACCTCGTCCACTTGCCGAGGCAACGAACTGCCCTGCACCACCTCGAATTTCAAGCCTGTGCGCAAGCTGATCCGCGACAACACCTCGTCACTCAAGCCGATGAACTGCCCTTGTTCATTGAAAAATGACAGCGGCATAAACTTGTCGAGCGCCGCGACTTTCACGCGCGGATGCTTCTCCAGCCAGCGCTGTTCACTGTCACTCAAGCGCAACCGGTCAGCCTCCAGAAAGCCGCTGCCGCCCGCACTCCAGCGCCGCAGAATTTCCATCTGCTGGCCGGCCGGGATGACAGCCAGCGCGGCATTGACGATCTTCAACAGGCGGATATTGTCCCCGGTGAAAGCGAATCCGAACGGGTTGACCTCCAGCGCGGAAAAATCAGCCATACGCACGTTATTCAGGTGATTCTTGTTGATCAGGTAGCGGGTGCTGATGGCATCGCCGAGGTAAACATCGGCCTGGCCGAACGCTACGGAACCGATGGCCTGGTGGGTCGAGCCATATAACAACAATTGCGCCTGGGGATAAAAGGCCTGGACAGCGTCGGGCTGCATATAGTGGTAGAGCATCGCGACACGTTTGCCGGCCAGGTCGACGCTCAATGAATGACTGTCCCCCGCGCGGGTCACCAATACGGGTTGATCATTGGCGTAGGAACGGGACAATACCAGCGCTTTGTCGGCCGCCTCATAACCGTTGGCCGACCCGACCAGATCCACGTTGCCCAGCTTGAGTGCCTCGATCACTTCATCGCGGGTGTCGTAGCGTCTAACCTCGATAGGTACATTCAAAATAAGGCTGATCAGCCACGTATAGTCAGCAGTGATCCCTTCAAAATCATTATCGTTGCTCAAGTCGAAAGGGGCGTAGTCGGGCGCGGACACCCCCATCACTAACGTGCGCCGCTCGCGCAGCCAGCGCCAGTCGCTTTCATCAAGCTCAACACTGGGGTGTTCAAGGGAGGAATGGCCGAGGAGCCGCAGGGTATGGGGTTCGTCCAGGGCCATCGCCGAGTAGGGCAACAGCCCCAACAGCAGGATGGCCGTGAGTTTCAGCCGCCGAAAGGTGGTCATTTCAAATCAGATCAGGTGGTTGCGCTGCGCAAACTTGGACAGGTGCACCACCGATGACATGCGCAGCTTCTCCTTGAGTCGCGTCTTGTAGGTGCTGATAGTCTTATGGCTCAACAGCATGTCCTCAGCGATTTCCTTGTTGCCCAGGCCCAGCGCCAACTTTTGCAACACGGTCAGCTCGCGGTCCGACAGTGCGTCCACCAATTCCTGCTCGGTGGTCTGCAAATCGTCGCGGCGGACTGAACTGGTGGGCAGGCTGGGGAAGCAACTGTAACCAGACCGGATCGCCCTGATTGCCTTTTGCAACTCATCAAGCTCACCCGTCTTGGCCACAAAGCCCATGGCCCCGGCGCGCATGCAGCGGGTGGAGAAGAACACCGCCAGATAAGAGGTCAGCACCAGGATCTTGCAAGGCAGTTCGAGCGCCTTGATCCGGCTGATCACCTCCAACCCGCCGAGCTTGGGCATTGCCAGATCGAGGATGACCAAGTCCGGACGATGCACCCGCGCAATCTGCATAGCGTCGGCACCGTTGCCCGCTTCCAGGATTTCTACGAAGCCTTCCTGTTTCAACAGATGTTTCACAGTGGCGCGTATAAAAGGGTGATCATCCACAATTAAAGCTTTGCTCATAAGACTCCCCCGAGAGGATCAGTACGCTTACATATCACGCGGGACCTATCTACCTGTGAAAAGTAACAGTTCCGACAAACGGCGCTGATTACTCGGCAGGCAGTACAGACCCCTCCTTTTGATAAAACACGGTAAACACATAGAGCCACGCCCTGGTTCCTGAGGCGCAAGCGGGAAACCTTAACAACAGCGTGTCTTATCAAATGAAGGGATAGTCTCGAATTATTGTAGGACTTTTCCTCGCGATAGCATGACCCGCGTTGCACGGGACAATGCCTGACAGCCGGGGACTACTCGGTAGTACTGGGGCTCCAGAACGCCTGCACGACAAGGGTAGACATCGAAATTCGCGCCACCAGCGCATCCAGTTCGTCACCGTCTACCGACGTCACGGCCAGGGTGGCTTCTATTTCCACCTCCTCCGTGCCGAAGGGGCGCACGTCGACATCGCTGGCGGGATAGTTACAACGCGCCAGCTCGGCTTCCAGCAACGCCAATACGGCTTTCTGCTGAGTACGCCGTGCAATGACATACAGGATATTGGTGACCTCCGCCGACACCACGTCCAACGGCTGACGGTTGATGTTATTGACGATCGGCCGCAGCAAGGTGTTGGCCGCCAGCACAAACAGGGTGCCCAGCAGCGCTTCCAGGATCAGGTCGGCACCCGCGCAGGCACCCACCGCCGCCGACGCCCAGAGGGTGGCGGCCGTGTTGAGCCCACGCACGTTGCCTTCCTCGCGCATGATCACGCCGGCGCCGAGAAAGCCGATGCCCGAGACCACATACGCCACCACCCGCACCGCGCCTTCCGCACCGCCGAGACGGTTGGCCATGTCGACGAAGATCGCCGCGCCCACCGCCACCAGCACGTTGGTCCGCAGACCTGCCGTGCGCTGTCGGTACTGGCGCTCGAAACCGATCAGGCCACCGAGGATGAAGGCCGCGGTGAGGCTGACCAGCGTATCAACCAGGGAATTGAGGTTGATGTTGTCGATTGCTTGCATAGAAAATCTTCCCTGTTTATTGCCAGCCGAACTTACGGATGTAGTAGCCCTTCACCGCCTGGGTCAGCGCCATGTACGCCAGCAGGATCACCGGCAGGAACACGAAGTACAGCGACGGCAGCGCCTGCAATTTGAAGTAGTGCGCCAGCGGCCCCATCGGCAGGAAAATCCCCACGGCCATGATCACACCGGTCATCACCATCAACGGCATCGCCGCGCGGCTCTGCAGGAACGGGATTTTCGGGGTGCGGATCATGTGCACGATCAGCGTCTGGGTCAGCAGCCCCACCACGAACCAGCCGGACTGGAACAGCGTCTGGTGGTCCGGGGTGTTGGCATCGAAGACATACCACATGAGCGCGAACGTGGTGATGTCAAAGATCGAACTGATCGGCCCGAAAAACAGCATGAACCGCCCCACATCGCCGGGCTGCCAGCGTTGCGGCTTGGCGAGCATCTCGGCGTCGACGTTATCGAACGGAATCGCGATCTGCGAAATGTCATACAGCAGGTTCTGCACCAGCAGGTGCATCGGCAGCATCGGCAGGAAAGGAATAAACGCACTGGCCACCAGCACCGAAAACACGTTGCCGAAGTTGGAACTGGCGGTCATCTTGATGTACTTGAGCATGTTGGCGAAGGTACGCCGGCCTTCCAGCACGCCCTCCTCCAAAATCATCAGGCTCTTTTCCAACAGGATGATGTCGGCGGCTTCCTTGGCGATATCCACCGCACTGTCGACCGAAATGCCGATATCGGCCGTACGCAGCGCCGGCGCGTCGTTGATGCCATCACCCATAAAGCCCACCACATGCCCGTTAGCCTTGAGCAGGCGCACGATGCGCTCCTTGTGGGACGGCGTCAGCTTGGCGAACACATTGGTGGTTTCCACGGCCTTGGCCAGCTCGGCGTCGGTCATGTCCTCGATGTCATTGCCCATCAGCAGGCCCTGTTGCTCCAGGCCCACTTCGCGGCAGATTTTAGCGGTGACCAATTCGTTGTCACCTGTCAGCACTTTCACGGCGACGCCGTGGGCTTTGAGAGCCTTGAGCGCAGGCGCGGTACTTTCCTTCGGAGGGTCGAGAAAAGCCACATAACCGATCAGCGTGAGGTTTTGTTCATCCGCCAGGCTGTAGGTGTCGCGCCCCGGCGCCATCGGTTGCGCGGCCACGGCCACCACGCGCAGGCCTTCCTCGTTGAACGCGGCGGTGACCTGGCGAATGCGCGCCAGCAAGTCATCGGTCAGCGCTTCATTGACGTCGCCATGGCGCACGTTGTTGCACACCGACAGAATCTCTTCGACCGCCCCTTTGCAGATCAACAGGTGTGGCTGGCCTTGCTCGGCGACCACGACGGACATGCGGCGACGATTGAAGTCGAACGGGATCTCATCGACTTTCTGGAACGCCGTACCCACCTTCAGCTCGCGATGCACCTCCACATGCTCCAGCACCGCTACGTCCAACAGGTTTTTCAGGCCCGTCTGGTAGTAGCTGTTGAGGTAGGCCATTTCCAACACGTCGTCGGACTCTTCCCCCCACACGTCCACATGGCGCGCGAGGAAAATCCTGTCCTGGGTCAGGGTGCCGGTCTTGTCGGTGCACAGCACGTCCATGGCGCCGAAGTTCTGGATCGCGTCCAGGCGCTTGACGATGACTTTTTTACGCGAGAGAAACACCGCGCCTTTGGCCAGGGTCGAGGTGACGATCATCGGCAGCATTTCCGGGGTCAGGCCCACGGCAATCGACAGCGCGAACAACAGCGCTTCAGTCCAGTCACCCTTGGTGAACCCGTTGATGAACAGCACCAGTGGCGCCATCACGAACATGAAGCGGATGAGCAACCAACTGACCTTGTTGACGCCTTGCTGGAACGAGGTGGTCGCGCGGTCGGTAGCGGTGACGCGCTGGGCCAACGCACCGAAATAGGTGCTGTTGCCGGTAGTCAGGATCACCGCCGTCGCCGCGCCGGACACCACGTTGGTGCCCATGAACAGGATGTTCTCCAGGTCCAGCGGGTTACGGGTGTTGGCATCTTGCTGCTGGGCGAACTTCTCCACCGGCATCGATTCGCCGGTCATCGCCGCCTGGCTTACGAACAGGTCCTTGGCACTGATGACACGGCAGTCGGCGGGGATCATGTCACCGGCCGACAGCACGATCAGGTCACCCGGCACCAAGTGTTTGATGGGCAGCTCGATGCGCTTGGTTTCATCCCGACGCAACACGGTCGCCGTGTTGCTCACCATCGCCTTGAGGGCGTCGGCCGCCTTGTTCGACTTGGCCTCCTGCCAGAAGCGCAGCAGTGTCGAGAGCACCACCATGGAGAAAATCACCGTGGCCGCCTTCATGTCCTCGGTCAGCCAGGAGATCACCGCCAGCAAAGTCAGCAGCAGGTTGAAGGGGTTTTTGTAGCAATGCCACAGGTGCACCCACCACGGCAGCGGCTGCTCGTGCTCGACTTCGTTGAGGCCGTATTGTACGCGCAGGGCGTCGGCTTCCTGGGTATTCAAGCCTTCGGAGTGGCTGCCCAGCGTGCCGAGCAATTGCACGGCACTGCTGTTGGCCGAAATCACCAGGGTTTGCGCCAGGGTCGGCGGCACTTCGCGGCTGACGCTGGCGTCGGCCACGGTGTCGAGCATCGCCAAGCGGCGGAAATGCCGGGCGATATGCCGGGTCCGCAGGAAGCCGGCGAAGAACTCTTTCAACAGTGTGAAGTTCATGGTGTTACTCCTGCGCGAGGAAACACTCGTGCAGGTACCGCCTCGCGCACCGCGCCCGTTTTAAAGGCACAGCCGGCTTAGCCCGCCCGCCGTAAAAGGCAGGCGCGTCCGTAGCATCCCGAGGTTAATCAGGTGCTGGTCAGCGTCGATGAGAGGGAATCGGACAGGAGCCAGGACTGGTCACTGCCGCGATGCCGCTTCTCGCTTTATTGGCGAGACAACGGCATCTGGAAAATGCGCGTTACCTTGCCAAGTCTATGCCGGTCAACGAAACCGGCCGACTACTGTCACTCGAACAAGTACCCACTGAGGGTCTCCGCAATTGATGAAAACGCGCGAAGCTTACGCCCCGATACTAGGAGAGTAAACCGTAGGAAAGCTTCCGAATGATGAATAAGAAGATTCTTCAGGGAGGGTTCAGGTACGCCTTTTCCTGGGCCCACTGAGGATCAAATGTGGAAGGGAGCAAGCGCCCGCCCATAGGGTTGGGTGTACATTCACTGTGACGCGGTGTCCGGTCGGTCCCTTGCCACCAATGCCAGGTAATCATCCACCTGCCCACCGCCCAATGCCTTGACCTGAATCGACACCCTGTTCACCTGCCGCCCCATCGTGATTCCCTCACGGGTACGCACCTGCACATAACCGAGTTTTGGCCAGAAACGTTCAGCACGGGTGTTGCCGATGACCACCGTCAACCGCAACCATTGGCCGTCATTGCGAACCACCCACGCTTCAAGATCCGCATGCAGCTGGTGCGCCAGCCCGGTGCCGTGCAACCGTGCATCCACCAGCAGCAGACCGATATGCCAGACGCCGACCGCCAACACATCCGCCGCAATGTTCACCACCGCCACCAGCTCATTGTCCTGATCGCGGTAACCCAGCCAATACATCCGCCGGCATGTCCACCCTACCGGCAACTGCCCCCGCAACTCCTCATGCGCTTCAGTCGGCGTGGCCGGCTCGCCATTCACGGCGACGAAGTAATCCGGTGCGCGTTCAAAAAACCGCTGCAGCTCGGCCTCATCCCCACCGCCCAGCTCAGTGACCCGAATGCCCGCAACGGAGCCCCCCGGCAACAGGTGCGCATCCACGTCCATATTCATCCGCCCTCAATCGTCCCGCGTCAGGACTTCCAACAACTCGATCTCAAAGCGCAGATGACTGTTGGGCTTGATATGTGCGCCCATCGACCGCTCGCCATAAGCCAAATGCGCCGGCACGAACAAGCTGCGCACACCGCCCACTTGCATGCCCATCAAGCCCTGGTCCCAGCCCTTGATCACACGCCCGGTACCGATCACGCACTGAAACGGCTTGCCCCGCTCCCAGGACGAATCGAACACCGTGCCGTCTTCCAGGGTGCCGGTGTATTGGGTGGTAATCAGCGCGCCCTTGACCACGGTCTTGCCGGTGCCGGGGCGGAGGTCGATGATTTGGAGTTCTTCGTGGCTCATGGGCGTCCCTTTGGATACATAGTGTTTGCTTGTGTTGCTTTAAGCAGAGAGTTCGCGCAAGGCTGCCGTCGCTAAGAAACCTGACCGCGATGCATAGCGGTGGTCCTTTTGCACACGCTCATCAATACGTTGCAACAAGTGTTCCGGCAAAGAAGCATTGAACCGTACCGACTTCCCCAGATAGGGCGTGAGATCAAAGTCGACAATCGCCCAAACGCCACCGGCGAAATCCGGGTTACTTAAATGCGCATCAACCTCCAGTGCCTGAGGAAGCCGTTCCTGATCGGCAACCAGCCCTTCGAGATGCAAAGCCAATGCCTCGCGGACATTATCCAGTGCTTCGGAAAAAGACCCTCCCGCCGAGAAACAACCCGGCAAGTCAGGGACCGTCACGCTGTAATCCGAGTCAGCATCTTTGTGCACGACCACCGGGAATTTCATTGCTCCTCCTCTAGACAAGCCCCTCAGGAGCTCGTCCAACTCATTCAGCAGCATCAATAATTGAGACCGGCTGATTTGAAAATACTGTGCAGAGTGCCTTTGGCGATCTCCGACTTGGGATGAGGGACGGTTATTCGCCCCCGCTTCACAGGGTGTTTGAACTGATGGTGACTGCCTGTAACTGCCACCTCAAACCAACCCTCCGCAACCAGCAGGTCAATCAGCTCTCGACTTCTCATCGCCAACCCTTAGGTGTGTATATTACACACCGTCGCATGGCAATGCGTTATTTGTACACACGAGACACACTCATGAAAAAGCCCGCTTTACCTGCAAGCGGGCTTATGTGACGCGATGATGACGATGTGCAACTCCCTTACGCGAGCAAACTAATGTCAGTTTTTGTGCCCAGGTTTCGGTGGGTACAAAAGGCGGGTGGAATTTGACCGGATAAGCGTCGGCTATCTTGAGTTCTGCACAGCCACGCAGAATCTTGAAGCGGTCACAGGAGCCAGATCGGCGACATTTCCCTTTAACTTGCAGGACGATTCCGAGAGGATCTCGACCGCTTGCGCCGCTCAAATCACGGCCCTGCGTTTTGGTGGATCGGACGCTGCCGTGTATACAGCCGAGCTAATACAGTGCTATCAGGGTGAGGGGGCATACTCCCTCACCATTGGTCGTCGGCACTGCCCTTACGAAAGAATACGACTTACCCTCGCCAAAAAGTCACGCTAGCTTATTTCAAGCTAACAACGCCCGCGTTCAACCTATGAAGAGCCCATTAACTCTGAATAGGGAATATCAGAATGACCATCGGTTCCAACTTCAACTACTCTGCCGACATCGCTCAACGGCATCATCGGAAAAAGCGCTCCAGCAAGAATAAATGGAGAGCGACATACCCCAACCCGCCTGATTTGTGCTTTGACTATCGCGCGTTGGTCGAGCAAGTAAATGGCATCGCGCTGGCCACTGAAACCCAACATAAAATCTGCATCATCGGCGCGGGCATTACAGGCTTAACAACCGCACGCGAACTGTATCGATGCGGTTTCACCAACCTGACTTTACTTGAAAAATCGACACGCATTGGCGGCAGGCACCTTACCGCCCTTGGGCACAACAATACCAACACTGTCGGCAGACCACCTTTCGAGATGGGTGCAATGAGGATGCCGTTCTTCAACCACTCAAGCGAGCCTCCTAAAGAGGGGCGATCACTGATGGCCTATTACGCCAATGCGTTCGAATTACGTCATTCAGACTTTCCAAACCCGGGTAGCCCTGCAGTGCGCTCAACGGGTATCTACCTGCGAGAGGGAAGCATCGATAACAGCACAGAACCCACCATGCTCATCTGGAAAAACGCCGATGGGAAAACCCCGCCTCCGGGTCAAACGTTGGGCAACGTTTTTGCAAAATGGAAAGTCTTCGCCGAACGCATGACGCTGATCATCGCCGAACATTATGGCGCTGAACATTGGGAGGACATGTGGGCGTCGATAGTCAGAACATATGAAGGTATTTCCTTTCGCGACCTGGTCAAAATGCCAAGTATCGACAACTGGAATCAAAGCAACCCTGGAAACTTTGGCGGCATGGGCATGACGGCGCAGGAGTCGGCTGTTTTCTACGCGATCGGAATTGGTGATGGCAGTTGGGGAGCGTTTTATGACGTCTGCGCGCTCTATCCGCTACGCACGGCAATATTCGGGTTCAGTAGTCATCTGCAATTGATCCACGGCCGCGTAAACGCGGACGGCACCCTCATGGCCTCGCCTTACTTGGATGCTCCCGAGACGTTGGATTCGAAAGGCATTGCGTTCAACAAACCAAACTACATCGGCCTTGGATCGCTGGCCGAGTCCCTGCTCTTCATCAAACCCGGCGAAACGCAGGATTCCTTGTACGAACACCTCATAAAAAGTCAGTCCGGGTTATTGACCAGCAGTGCAGTGACAAAACTGAAGAAACTTAACAACGGGCAAATACGCGTCTATTACGACTGGAGCATCGCCCCAAAAGGAACATCGAGCAGCGCATTCATCGATTGCGATTCTGTCGTAATGACGCTGCCCTCATGGCTGATCGAAACACAGGTATCCATTGAAGGCTTCAGCCAGGAAATGCTCCCATTCGAGATCACAGAAGCCTACAAATCAGCTCACTGGGAAACCAGCTGTAAAGTGTACGCCCCGCTTAAAAAGTCGTTCCTCTCTCACAACAAGAACATCCCACAGACGCTCGTGACAGACAGTTTAGTTCATGATGTATACACGTACCGCTACAACAACACCAACACCTATGATTGCATCCTACTCAGCTATACGTGGGAAGATGATGCCACAAAGTTATCGGTGTTCAGCGATGAAGAACTTGTTGACAAATGCATCGAAGACCTTGACCGAATCCTGTTGAAATCCACAAACATAAAAGAAAAAATATCACCCTACATCGGACGCAAACAAGCGGTCGTGCAACGCTGGATGAACGATAAAAACTCACTGGGTTGCGCAAAGCTTTACCGTGCAGGCACTTACTACAACGCTATGAAACTACTGCAATATAATCGTAACTTCTCTCATAAGTCAGGCCTTTACCTCTGCGGGGAGTCTTTCTCCGTCGATGCAGGCTGGACGGAACCCTGTTTCAGAGGAGCAGTGGATACCGTGATAAACATTTGCAACAAAACCCGTGCAACATTCAACGGAGGTTTTACTATGCATGACTATCCCACCTACAAAGCCGAACCGTAAAAGAAAGAGACTACAACGCAACGGGAATCGCCCGACTTTTAATTAAACATTTGCTCGCCTCTTATAAACACCCAACCGATTTCCGGTTGTATAACAATAAGAGGTCACCTCCATGAGCGAACCAGCAAGCCCTGCACGCGTAGCGGTCATACAACTTGATCCACAGGTTGGCATGAATAACCGAGCCAATAACTTGCATCAAAGTCTTGCACTGGCAACCGAAGCCGCAAACGGCGGAGCCAACCTGATCGTGCTGCCTGAGCTCACCAATTGCGGGTATTTTTTCAGCAGTCGCCAGGATGCTTTTGATCACGCCGAACTGGTTCCAGACGGCACCAGTGTGCAGGCATGGATAGATTTTGCCTGCAGGCATCAGGTTTATCTGGTGGCTGGCCTGTGCGAAATAGACGGTATGCAGTTGTTCAATACGGCCGTGCTGCTAGGTCCTGACGGGTTTATCGGCAAATACCGCAAAGCGCATTTGTGGAACCTGGAAAAGCTTTGGTTCACCCCTGGCAATACGGGCTTTCCAGTGTTTGAAACGCCGATCGGCCGTATTGGTTTGCTGATTTGTTGGGATATCTGGTTCCCGGAGGTGCCCCGCATTCTTGGCCAGCAAGGTGCCGATATTATTTGCAGCCTGAATAACTGGGTGTGGACGCCACCGCCGCTATTCGATGAGGCAGGCAAATGCATGGCGTCATACCTGACGATGACCGCCGCCCACGTCAATAATGTGTTTATCGCCGCCGCCAGCCGCATTGGCGAAGAGCGTGGAGCGCGCTACCTCGGATGCTCGTTGATTGCCGGCACCAACGGCTGGCCGATTGGCGCGGTAGCTTCGGCCAATCGCCAGGAAATCCTGTTCGCCGACATTGATGTCACCAGCGCCCGCAGTGCTCCGATCTGGAACAGCCTCAATGACCTGCAACGTGATCGACGTAATGATCTCTACGATCAAATGCTCGGTTACTCCCACCACCCTGCCCTTCCGCGTTGATCGGAGGGCACAGCATGAAAACACTCATTACCGAAACAAGATCCGGCTGTTCCTGGATGGACGTCACCGTCCTGATCCTGGGGTTGAGCAGCGTACTGCTGGTGCTTTGGGTAGCGCTGAGCACTCAAGGCTCATGGCCGGGCTACGCCGAGATGGTCGCGAGCCTGCCCCATCCGGTTGCGTGGCTACGGTGGATACTGGGGGATATCAGTGAAGTAGCCTTCTACAAGCATGAACTTGCATCACTCGGCTTGCTGGGCGGCGCTTACCTGGCTTGGTGGGCAAGCAAGCACGGTAAAACCTGGCAGGGATTTTCCATTTCCTACGGAACGGGACTGTGGCCTTGGCTGATAACCAGTTCACTGTTGGGGCTACTGCTGAGCAATCTACTGTGGGGCTGGAGCGTCACCGCACAGACGTGGCAACCGACGTTCGCGGCGTTCGTCTCATTACCGGCGGCGATGGTGCTGATGTTCGGTGGCGGCTGGAAAGTTGCGATAAACGGTGCGGTGCTGGGCGCATTGCTGGTGACGCCTATGTGCTTGTTGATCGTGAACTTCGTGTGCGTACCGCTAGGTCTTCCAGTGGTTATCGGCAACGTGGTGGGCATGGCCGTCGGCAGTGTCATAGCGTTTGTACTGTGTCGTAGAGTGCCCTTGCTGGTGCGTTCCGACTACATCGCCCCCGCCAGACCGGCGCCTGCAAAACCGCCTACTTACGGGATAGCTTGGAGCATTCGGCGGGTGCTGGCAGACTTTTCCGAAGCGCCGTTTTTTGGGAACGAACTCGCCAGTCTCGGGTTGCTGGCAGGCGTGTTATTAGCATACGCCCTGAACCCCGTCAGCCCGGCGTATGGATCAGGCCTGGTCTTGCCGCTGCTGGGCGCCCAGGCGCTGACATCGTTGTCAGGTGTCGTGATCTGGCGAAAACAGTGGATCAAACGAGGCTGGTACCCAACCTACGTTCCACTGGTATCCGTCGTGCCTGCGGCTGTATTGACCCATGGTGGTAGTTGGACAGTCATTGCTTCGAGTGCACTGCTCGGGGCGCTGATCGCGCCGCCATTGGCCTGTGCGATTGCAGCACGCGTGCCCGTACACGTTCACCCGTATATAGGTAATGTCACTTCAATGGCGTTGAGTACATTGATGATAGTGCCGCTGGTAGGCTGGTTAGTTCAAGCGTAAGAGCCTTCCCACGCTGCGCGCCTCCTGCAGCGTGGGAACAGCTTTTGGTCTCTCACAACCACCGCCAAAACCGACTCCAGAATCCCCGCCCCAAATCATCCTTACACCCCGCATATTGCTGCGCATACATCTGCGAGCGCGCCTGAACCTTGCTGGCCACCGGCGGCAACCAGGCTTTGCTGGCGTAGGTGCGCTGGCGGTAGCCGCCCCAGCCTTCGTGGTAGTTCAGGTACTGCCCGTAGGCGTCGTATTTGTACACGCCGTTGACGCTGTAGGTCTTGTCCATGTACCAGCCGACAAAGTCGATGGCGTCGTCGAAGTCATGGCGACTGGCGCCGCTGCGGCCGGTGCTTTTGCGGTAGTCGTTCCACACTTCGTCCTTGGCCTGGGCGTAACCGGCGGCGGTAGAGACGCGGCCCCAGGGGATGATCCACAGCAGGTATTTGCGTGGGGCCAAGGCGTCCTGATGGAAACCCGACTCTTGGTACATGATGGCGAACGGCACCTGGATCGGCACGCCCCAACGCTTTTGCGTGACTTTGGCGGCGTCGTACCAGTCGTCCTTTTCACGGAAGATGCTGCAGAGGTCGTTGGGGTTGCGTGGCGGTGAAGTACCGCACGCCGCCAACAGAGAAGAGAGGAGTAACAGTCCGACGGCTTTGCCTGCGCTCAAGGGGCACCTGTGTGTCATACGCGTAAAAGGCCGCCAGTTTACGCGTATCACACTCAAGTACAGCGCTGCAGTGACGGGTAAAGCGGCGTCCTTGCCACTCGACCCAAAGGTTTAAGCCAACGGCACGCGACGGTTGGTCAGCGCCAGGCGACCCACAAAAAAGCTCAAGGCCGCACCCAGCAACAGCATGGCCAAGGTGCTCCAGGCAGCGCGCGACAGTTGCTTGGCGGCCACTTCGGCGGCTTCACGGGCTTTTTGTTCAGCCTGTTGTTTCAGCTCATCGACCTTCTGCATGGCCTGTTGATAGGCCTGGGCGTAGTTGTCGACGATCTGCTTGGCTTCTTCTTTGCTCTTGCCGGTACGGGCAGCCACGATGTTGACCAGGGCTTCTTTATCGGCCGCGTTCAGCGCGGGCTCACCGGAGGCTTTGACGCGCTCGAACCATTGCTTCAGCGCATCGCCGGCCTGGGCAGGGTCGGTCGCTGCGGCGGTGGCGGACTGTTTGCCATCGGCGGCGGCCTGGTCGGTCTTCTGCTCGACGTTAGCCGGGTCCAGTTCAGGCTTGCCGCTCTGCTTGAGCAAGGTATCGAGTTCGCCTTGCAGGCTGTTCCAATCCAACTGGATACCCTGCTCGTTCAGTTGTTGCTTGATGCTGTCACCAATGCCTGGCGCCGCCGCGGCGATACCACTGCCAGCAGCCGACAGGCCTTTACCGACCACATTGCCGGCAGTGCCGACGACACTGGCGGCCAAGCCAGCCAGCAGCCAGGTGGTGAGCAAGGTGGTGACGGTCCAGGTCAGCACGCCGTGGAGGCCGCCGCGATCCGGTGCCGTGCGGCCGGCGACAAACGCGCCAACGCCGATGGCAACCAGCGTGGAGACGAACAGCCAGATCCCTGCCCCGGTGCCGAAACCGCTCAGCGGGTTACCGGCTTCCATGGGGTTGACCGCGCTGGCACCGATGGCCGTGCCCAGCACACTGAGTACCAGATAGGTCACCAGGGCAATTGCACTACCGGCGAGCACCGAGCTCCAGGACACACGAAACAGCGAGCGATTGGTTTCATAGACAGTGGTCATACAGAGGTCCTTCACACGTTATGGGAGCAAGGCGAAATGCCTTGATGGGTGTGAGTGTGGCGAAACGACATACGTTCAGTCGTGGCCCAAATGCACCAGATAGCCTGGTGCATTCGCACTCCCCTCCCTGCACTTTCTCTGCACTATCCTGATACGCGGGTGTCGTACTTTTCATGCGCCCAAAACCCGGAGATTCTATGACCCAGGATGTTCTCGCCAAAGAAACCAACCGTCGCCAACTGCAGCAAATAATCTCCGGTGTGTCCGACGGGATCATCCTCGCTGAGGTCGACCAGACCATCCTCTGGGCCAATGAAGCCGCACTGAACATGCACGGCATTGATGACGTCACGGCACTGGGTGCCAATACCCAGGCCTACGCCGAACACTTCGCCCTGCGCTATCGCAACAATCATCCGGTGCTACTGGAAAACTACCCCCTCGCCCGCGTAGCCGCAGGCGAAGAGTTCAGTGATGTGGTGGTCGAATGCACCCCCATCGCTGACGCCGATAAGACCTGGGTCCATCGCCTGCGCAGCTTGATCATCACGGATTCGCACGGCGAACCGGAATTGCTGGTGCTGATCCTCAGCGACGCCACCGAATGGGCGAGCGCCGAGCAGCGGTTCGAGAAAACCTTCAACGCCAATCCGGCGCCCGCGGTGATCTGCCGCTTGAGCGACCTGCGTTACATCAAGGTGAACCAGGGTTTTCTGGAAATGACCGGCTACAACCGCGACCAAGTCATCGGCAAATCCGTGTATGAACTGGACGTACTGGAACAGGCCGAACGCAAGGACCTGGCCATCCAGCGCCTGGGCGAAGGCGCGACCATTCCGCAAATGCAGGCCGAACTGAGACTGCCCGAAGGTGGCAGCAAACTGGTGATCGTCGCCGGCCAGCCGCTGGACATGAACGAAGAGGACTGCATGCTGTTTTCCTTCATGGACCTGGAGCCGCGACGCAAAGCTGAAATCGCCCTGCGCCAGAGTGAGGAACGCTTCGCCAAGTCTTTCCGCCTGACCCCGGTGCCCACCCTGGTGTGCAGCGCCGCCAACCGCCAGGTGGTGGACATCAACGAAGCGTTCATGAGCCTCACCGGCTATACCAGCGAGGAACTGATCGGCAAGTCCGTCGAAGACATTGACTTCATCGACAGCCCCCAAGCGGGTGCGCAGTTGTTCACCAGCCTGGAAAAAGCCGGCAATCTCGACGGCCAGGACCTCAAGGTGCGTAAAAAAGGCAATGAGGTGATCGACTGTGTGGTCTCTGCCGACACCGTGATCATTCAGGACGTGCCCTGCTACTTGCTGGTGATGATGAACATCACCGAACGCAAACGCTCGGAACTGGAACTGGTGGCCGCCATCGAAGAGGTGATGCAGGACGCCTCCTGGTTCAGCCAGACCCTCATCGAAAAACTGGCCAACGCCAAGAGCGTCAACAGTCCCAACCAACCCAATATCAGCTTTACCGACCTCACGGCCCGCGAGCGCGATGTGCTGGGCTTGATTTGCGAAGGCCTGGCCGACAAGGAGATCGCCTTGCGGCTGAAACTGGCGCCCAATACGGTGCGCAATCATGTCGCCACGGTGTACTCGAAACTGGGGGTGCACAGCCGCAGCGCAGCCATCGTCTGGGCCCGTGAACGCGGGCTGTTTGCGGGTGAGTTGCGTCTAAAAAAGTAAACCCTTTAAGTGCAAATGCACTAGTGCACCTAGTGCGAATTCGCCTTATGGCGCCAGGGGCCAGTCCTTAACCTTCAAGGGTCGAAACTTATGCCTTGAAGGAAACAGCATGTTTACCCTCTCTCAATTGCGAAATTGCATCGAAGAAGGCCTGTCGCCGCTGACATGTGAATTCACGTTGTGCCGGGATGCGTCCCTGACGCTCAAGGTCTACGACGCTGAAACCGGCCGCGTGGACTTGGTGGTGACCGGGATCAGCACGAACCGGCTGCAGACCCCGCAAGAAGTTGAAAAGATGGTGGAAGAGCTGCGCTACGAATTGCAATGCAACAACGTGGGTAAGCTCACGCTGGATGATTTGCCTTCAGCGACGCAACAATAAGCTCAGCGTGCGGGGGTAGTTTCTTAGTGGAGTAGGCCCCCCCTGCTTTCTTCGCTGGGAAGGTAACGCGGTTTTTGAAGCCGGTTACCTCAACCCGGAGCCGCTACGATAACCACCGTCACTTCTTGACGGGGGTGATCTCCAGGATGGTGCCGTTGGTGGTCTTGAGCAGTACGAACTTATCGCCTACCCGCGTCCATTGGCTGTCTTCTTCAGGCTGCTTGAGACCGCGTTTTTTCCAGTCGCTGACGGCTGATTCCTTGCGCATCAGCATATCCGGCGCGCGATCACCTTCTTTCAAGTCACGGGCGTTGATATTCGAAGGTTGCACGGTTTCCTGAGGGGTATCACCGGCCTGCACGATAAAGCTGGCGGTGGACAGGCTCGTGGCGACCAGCAGGCAAGCGATCAGGGATTTGGATTTCATGGGTGCTCCTTCAATGAATGATGCGTACCCAGGTTCGGACCGCTGCCACGCACGATCATTCAATCAAGCAACACGCCACCTGTGGCGAGGGAGCTTGCTCCCGCTGGGTTGCGCAGCAGCCCCAAAAAGCAAAACCGTGTACTCCCTGAACAGACGCGGCGTAAGAGTCGGGGCCGCTTCGCAGCCCAGCGGGAGCAAGCTCCCTCGCCACAGGTGACATGCCTTCATAGCCAGGCAGCGCCTCATAGAGGGTAGTCACCCACCAAGCCTGCTCGCAGGGGATTACCGACAATGTAGCGCACCACCCCCGTGGCGAGGGAGCTTGCTCCCGCTGGGTTGCGCAGCAGCCCCAAAAAGCAAAACCCTGAATGACCTGAACGAACGCGGCGTATGAATTGGGGCCGCTTCGCAGCCCAGCGGGAGCAAGCTCCCTCGCCACAGGTGACAGGCTTTCATAGCCAGGTAGCGTCCCATAGAGGGTAGTCACCCACTTGATCCACCAAGCCTGCTCGCAGGGGATTACCGATGATGTAGCGCGCGATTTGGATAAGGTCTTCTTCGGCACGCGCGGCTCGATCATGGTATCCGCTTTGCCAAAAAGCGCCCTGTGTGCCGCAGGCTCGATTGATCGTCAGCGTACTCCTCGATTTCACCCGCTGCATAACCTGGGGCAGCGACGCGTCCTGCAATTCAAACAACCAATGGAAATGATCCGGCATGATGACCCAGGCGAGTGATTCAACCAGGCCGAGGTCATGGGCCTGCTTGAGTTCTGCAACCAGTAACCGTCCCAGGTAAAAGTGGGTAAATACGGGCCGCCGTTGATAAACCACCGCGGTCACCAAGTAGGCACGACCTGTTTCTGAGTAACGACCACGACGTAACAAATGAGAGCTGGGCTTCTGAAGCAACTCAATGCTCCTGGCGATTGATAATCTGATCAACTCAACCTAGCAGTCCGCGCCCATCTCCCTGCTCAATTCAATTTCCTCATATTTCCTTCCACCCCTTGTGGCGAGGGAGCTTGCTCCCGCTGGGTTGCGCAGCAGCCCCAAAAAGCTAAACCCTGAATGACCTGAACGAACGTGGCGTATGAACTGGGGCCGCTTCGCAGCCCAGCGGGAGCAAGCTCCCTCGCCAAAGAAAACACCTCATCCTGCAGCCCCCATTGCCCACATGAAATAAATCCTGTAATTTTTCATGAAATTAATCGAAATAAATTTCATGAACCAACAAGAAGAACTCGCCACTCTCGCGGCGTTGATCCACGATCTGCGCAAGCACAAGAAGCTCACCCTCGCCCAGCTCGCGCAAAAAATTGAGCGTTCCGTGGGTTTCCTGTCCCAGGTCGAGCGCGGCCTGTCGCGACCGACGGTGGCCGATTTGACCGCCATCAGCCACGCACTCGACGTGCCCACCACCTACTTCTACAGCCAGCCCAAACCCAAGGCCGTGGACTGGATCACCCGCCCCAACGAGCGGCGCACGGTGTATTACGCCAATGGCATCACCGACATCCTCGTCTCACCGAGCATGAACGGCGCGTTCTCGATGCTCGACAGCCTGTTGGCCCCTGGCGCCAACAGCGGCGAACAAACCATGAGCGATCGCGCCGAGCAGGCCGGTTTTGTGCTGGAGGGCGAATTGACGCTGTGGGTAGAAGGTGAGACCGATCCGGTCACCCTTGGCCCCGGCGACAGCTTTCACCTCGCCAGCTTCGCCCATTGCCGCTACGCCAACCTCACCGACCTGCCCGCCCGCGTGTTGTGGGTTTACAACTAGGAGCAACACCCGTGAAAAGCCATGCCTCCACGTTACTGGCCGAAGTACGGACCTTTCGCCAGAACCATCCCGATGTGCGTTATGTCGACCTGATCGCCCTGGACATTCCCGGGCATTTCTACGGCAAGCGCTACCCCATCGAGATGCTGGAAAAAGTTGCCGCCGGCAGCCCGTTGAAGCTGCCGCAGAATGCCGTGTTGCTGGGGGCTCAGGGCGGGTTGTTCAAGATTGGCGACTACTGCTTCAACGACGGCGACCCGGACGCCAACCGCCGCCTGGTGCCGGGCACGCTCAAGCCGGTGAGCTGGGAATCACAGCCGTTGGGCCAGATGCTGATGACCTCCGATGGCACCGACGCGCCCATCGAATTCGAGCCCCGCGAAGTCCTGGCCAAGGTGCTGGAGCGCCTGCAGCACAAGGGCATCCACCCAGTGGTGGCGTTTGAGCTGGAGTTCTACCTGTTCGACAAAACGTTGGATAACGGCCTGCCGCAATTCGCCCGCGACTCGCTCAGCGGCGATGCCGACGACCAGCCCAACCTGCACATCGAACGGCTGTCACGCTTCAGCGGCGTGTTGGATGACATGGCGCAAACCGCCAAGGACCAGGGCATCGATATCACGGTGATCACCGCCGAACTCGGCCCCGGCCAGTTCGAGATCAACTTCGGCCACCTCGACGACGGCCTGCGCGCCGCCGACTGGGCCGCCCTGTTCTGCCGCAGCACCCGTGGCGTGGCGCTCAAACAGGGGTACCGCGCCAGTTTCATGGCCAAGCCTTACCTGCAATTCCCGGGCAGCGGCATGCACGTGCATGTCAGCCTGTATGACGGCGCGGGCAACAATGTGCTCGCAGCCCATCAGCAGCAACCCCTGCGCCACGCCGTGGCCGGGTGCCTGGAATTGTTGCCGCACTGCATGCCGATCTTCTCGCCCAACCACAACGCCTTCCGCCGCCTGGGCGGCACGGTGAATGCCGCCACCCGCGCCAGCTGGGGCTTTGAAGACCGCGACGCGTGTGTGCGCATTCCCGAGTCCGACCCACGCAACCTGCGCGTCGAGCATCGCCTGGCCAGTGCCGATGCCAACCCGTACCTGGTGCTGGCGGCGATCCTGGTGGGCCTGGAGCATGGCCTCGAAGCCAAGCGCGAACCCATCGCCCCGCTGAACGAGGACCGTAGCAGCGGCAGCGACTTCCCCCTGGAAATGCTCGAAGCCGTACGCGCCATGCAGCATCAAGCGGTGCTGCGCGATAAGCTGGGCGCCGAATTTGTCGACGTGTACTGCGAGAACAAACGCCAGGATCACCTGGCCTTTCAACAAGAGATCAATGCGCGGGAATACCGCTGGTTTCTTTAACCGCCCCTGGAATCATCGATGACCGACCAAGCTGCCCCGGCGCTGAAGGAAATTTTCAACGTCGAACGCCTGCAACACATCGCCAGTGAGATGACGGCGGTGTACCCGGCGTTCGACGCCAAGGGCTTCCTCAAGCACGCCAAGGCCGGGCTGGCCGAGTTATCAGTGATGCAGCGCATGGCGCGGGTCAGCGAGAGCCTGCATGCGGTGATCCCGCTGGACTACCCGCAAACCCTCACGCTGCTCTACGCCTTGGCGCCACGCCTGAACAGTGGGTTTGTCAGCCTGTTTTTGCCGCACTACGTGGCGAGCTATGGGCGGGATGACTTCAAGCGCTCCATGGCTGCACTTAAATACTTCACAACGTTTGGCTCCGCCGAATTCGCCATCCGCCACTTTCTGCTGCACGACTTCCAGCGCACATTGGCGGTGATGCAGGCGTGGTCGCAGGATGACAACGAACACGTGCGCCGCCTGGCCAGCGAAGGGTCGCGGCCGCGCTTGCCCTGGTCGTTTCGCTTGGCCGAAGTCCAGGCTGACCCTGAGTTGTGCGCGTCGATCCTCGACCACCTCAAGGCCGACAGCAGCCTGTACGTGCGCAAGTCCGTGGCCAACCACCTCAACGACATCACCAAGGACCACCCGGAGTGGGTGCTCAGCCTGATCGAAGGCTGGAACCTGGAGAACCCTCACACCGCCTGGATCGCCCGCCATGCCCTGCGCAGCCTGATCAAGCAAGGCAATACGCGTGCATTGACCCTGATGGGTGCAGGCGCCAAGGCCGAAGTGAAGATCCACCATCTCATGGTCACGCCAGCGGTGATCAACCTCGGCGAACGCATCAACCTGTCCTTCACCCTGGAATCCACGGCCCCGGCCCCACAGAAGTTGGTGGTGGATTACGCCATCGACTACGTGAAGAGCACCGGCCACGGCGCGGCGAAGGTGTTCAAGCTCAAGGCGTTCAGCCTGGGTGCCGGAGCGCAGCAGCACATTCGGCGCGAACAGCACATTCGCGACATGACCACCCGCAAGCATTACCCTGGCCGGCATGTGGTGCATGTGCTGGTGAATGGGGAACGGCTGGGGAGTGCCGAGTTTGAGTTGCGCGCCTGACCGGGTTCAGTGATTCCACACAAATTCAATGTGGGAGCAGTATTGATCCGGTTTCTTCAGTTGGTTTCGCCCAGCAACAAGCCTTGCTCGCGCGCGCACAACTCCACCACGTAGTCCCACAACACCCGCAGCCGCACCGACTTATGCAACTCCCGGCGCGAGCTGATCCAGTAACTGCGCTGGATCCCCTCCCCCTGCAGCAACGGCACCAGCTCCGGGTCGCCGGCGGCCATGAAGCACGGCAACACCGCGATCCCCAACCCGGAGCGCGCCGCCTGGTGCTGGGCGATCACGCTGGTGCTGTGGAACACCACCTTGGGGTTGCGGCAGAAGCTGCTGAGGAATTTGAGCTCCTGGCTGAACAGCAGGTCGTCCACGTAATCGATCCACGCATGCGCCGCGAGGTCTTCGCGTTTTTCGATCGGCGGGTTGCGGTCCAGATAGGCACGGCTGGCATAGAGGGCCAGGCGGTAGTCGGTGAGTTTGCGTGTGACCAGTTGATCGACGCTCGGGCGTTCGAGGTGGATGCTGATTTCCGCTTCGCGGTTGAGGATGCTGACAAAGCGCGGCACCGCCACCAGTTCCACTTCCAGGCCGGGGTAGCGGTCGAACAGGCCGCCCATGCGGCTGGCCAGGAACATCACGCCCAACCCTTCGGCCACCCCGAGGCGGATCTTGCCCAGGGGCGCGGCGGAGTGGGTCAGTTCGTCTTCGGCCAGCAGCGCGACGTTTTCCATGGCTTCAGCGTGCTTGAGCAGCGCTTCGCCGGCGGGGGTCAGTTCGTAGCCCTGGGCATGCTGCACGAACAGTGCGGTGCCGAGGCTTTTCTCGATCGCCTCGATATGCCGGGCCACGGTGGCATGCGTGGTTTTCAGGCGTTGCGCGGCGGTAAGCAGGCGGCCGCTGCGCTGCAACTCAAGAAAGTACCGCAGGTCGTTCCAGTCGAACATGACGCCTCCATTGAATGAGCCTCGGCTACGCTGTTTAAAAACGCACAGCAGCTGGGTAAAAACTAACATTTTTAAGACGAAAACTAACAACTAGGATGGAACCAATAAGAAAAACAAGCGAGGCCTCAGATGCCCTTTGCAACTGCTGAATACGATTACATCGTGGTAGGCGCCGGCCCCGCGGGCTGCCTGCTCGCCAATCGACTGTCCGCCAACCCCGCCCATCGCGTGCTGCTGCTGGAAGCCGGCGGCCGCGACAATTACCCCTGGATCCATATCCCCGTCGGCTACCTGTTCTGCATCGGCAACCCGCGCACCGACTGGTGCTTCAAGACCGAAGCCCAGGAAGGCCTGCAAGGCCGTGCGCTGAGTTATCCACGCGGCAAGGTGCTGGGCGGCTGTTCGTCCATCAACGGCATGATCTACATGCGCGGCCAGGCCCTGGACTACGACGGCTGGGCGGCAGAAGGCAACGCAGGCTGGGCCTGGAAAGACGTGCTGCCGCTGTTCAAGCAAAGCGAAAACCACTTTGCCGGCAGCTCGGAGTTCCATAGCGACGGCGGTGAATGGCGGGTCGAGCAACAGCGCCTGCACTGGCCGATCCTCGATGCGTTCCGTGACGCAGCGGCGCAGAGCGGCATTGCCAACCTCAACGATTTCAACCAGGGCGACAACGAAGGCTGCGGCTACTTCCAGGTCAACCAGAAAGCCGGGGTGCGCTGGAACGCAGCCAAGGCGTTTCTCAAGCCGGTCCGCCAACGCCCCAACCTCACAGTGCTGACCGACGTGGACGTGGACCGCGTGCTGCTGGAAAACGGCCGCGCCTCCCAGGTGGTCGCGCGCCAGCACGGCCAGCAGGTCAGTTGGAGAGCGCGCAAGGAGATTGTGCTGTGCGCCGGCTCCGTGGGTTCACCGGGCATCCTGCAACGCTCCGGGATTGGCCCCTCCAACGTGCTCAAGCCATTGGGCATCGAGGTACTGCACGAGTTACCGGGCGTGGGCGGCAACCTCCAGGATCACCTGCAACTGCGGCTGATCTACAAGCTGGAAAACGCCCGCACCCTCAACCAGATCGCTGGCACCGTATGGGGCAAGATGGGCATGGGCCTGCGCTACCTGTACGACCGCAGCGGCCCGCTGTCGATGGCGCCCAGTCAGCTCGGCGCATTTGCCCGCTCGGGCCCGGAACAGGCCTCGGCCAACCTTGAATACCATGTGCAACCGCTGTCCCTGGAGCGCTTTGGCGAACCGCTGCATGCGTTCCCGGCGTTTACCGCCTCGGTCTGCGACTTGCGCCCGCAAAGTCGCGGGCGCATCGACATTCGCTCGGCCAACCCGGCGGATGCACCGCTGATCCGTCCCAACTACCTCAGCCATCCGGAAGACTTGCGTGTGGCCGCCGATGCGATCCGCCTGACCCGCCGCATCGTTTCCGCACCGGCCCTGAGCCAGTTCAAGCCGGTGGAATATCTGCCGGGCGACTCGCTGCAGACCGAAGAGGAACTGCACGAAGCCGCCGCGCGCATCGGTACGACCATCTTCCACCCGGTCGGTACCTGCCGCATGGGCAGCGATAAAGAGGCGGTGGTCGATGCGCAACTACGGGTGCATGGCGTCCCTGGGTTGCGCATCGCCGATGCGTCGATCATGCCGCGCATTACCTCCGGCAACACCTGTTCACCGACGCTGATGATCGCGGAGAAAGCCGCGCAGCTGATCCTTTCGCCGCCTACAAGGAGTCTCGCCCCGGAGAAAGAACTGGTTCATGCAATCTGAATAGCGGCGCCAAACCTGGCGCCGACAGTGGAACAACAATAAATAATCACTGTGAGGGCTACCCGATGTCAGAACATGCTCAACCCCTGGGCTCGGCGGTTACCGCCAGCACCGGCAACGAATCGAGAAAGGTCATCTTCGCCTCGTCCCTGGGGACGGTGTTCGAGTGGTATGACTTTTTCCTCTACGGCGCCCTGGCGGCGGTGATCAGCAAGCAGTTCTTTGCCGGGGTCAACGACACCACGGCGTTTATCTTCGCCTTGATGGCCTTCGCGGCCGGCTTTGTGGTGCGACCGTTCGGGGCACTGGTGTTTGGCCGGTTGGGCGACATGATCGGGCGTAAATACACCTTCCTCGTCACCATTATTTTGATGGGCGTGGCGACCTTCTGCGTCGGGCTGTTGCCGACCTACGCCAGCATCGGCATTGCGGCGCCGATCATCCTGATCGTGCTGCGCATGCTTCAAGGCCTGGCCCTGGGCGGCGAATACGGCGGCGCGGCGACCTATGTGGCCGAGCATGCGCCTGCGGGCAAGCGCGGGTTTCACACCAGCTGGATTCAATCCACCGCGACCCTCGGCCTGTTGCTCTCACTGCTGGTGGTGCTGGCCTGCCGTTACTTCACCGGTGACCAGTTCGAAGTGTGGGGCTGGCGCATTCCGTTCCTGTTTTCCATCGTGCTGCTGGGCATTTCCACCTGGATCCGCATGAGCCTGCATGAGTCGCCGGCGTTCCTGAAAATGAAAGAGGAAGGCAAGGTCAGCAAGGCGCCGATCCGCGAGTCCTTCGGCAAATGGGAGAACCTCAAGATCGTGCTGATCGCCCTGTTCAGCATCAACGGCGGCCAGGCGGTGACCTTCTACGCGGCGCAATTCTACGTGCTGTTCTTCCTCACGCAGTTCCTGAAAATGGACCCGGCCCTGGCCAACATGTTGTTGATCATCAGCGTGGTGATCGGCGCACCGTTCTTTATCTTCTTTGGCTGGCTGTCGGACAAAGTGGGCCGCAAGCCGGTGCTGATGCTCGGCCTGCTGCTGGCCACCGTGCTGTACTTCCCGATCTTCAAGAGCCTGGCGCACTACACCAACCCGGCGATGGACCAGGCCAGTCGCCAGGCACCGATCACCGTACTGGCCGATCCGGCGACCTGTACCTTCCAGTTCGACCCGGTGGGCAAGGCGAAATTTGACAGCCCATGCGACAAGGTCAAGACCTTCCTGGTCAAGCAAGGCCTGCCCTACAGCAGCGCCGTGGCACCTGCCGGCAGCCCGGTGCAGGTGAGCGTGGGTGACGTGCGTATCGACGGCTTTGACGAAAAAGCCCTGCGTGGCGCCGTGACCCTGGCCGGCTACCCGTCTTCGGCGGATGTGGCCCAGGTCAACAAGACCATGGTGGTGGTGCTGATCGTGGCGCTGATCCTGATCGCCGCCATGTGCTACGGCCCGCTGGCAGCGCTGATGGTGGAACTGTTCCCGACGCGCATCCGCTACACCTCGATGTCCCTGCCCTACCACATCGGCAACGGCTGGTTTGGCGGGTTCCTGCCGACCGTGTCGTTTGCCCTGGTGGTGTACACCGGCGATATCTTCTACGGCCTGTGGTACCCGGTGGTCGTGACAGGGGTGAGCCTGATTGTGGGGATGGTCTGCCTGAAAGAAACGCGGCATGTGGATATCGATAACAACTGACCCGTAACAACGGATTTTCAAACACTGAAGATCGCCTGTGGGAGGGGGCTTGCCCCTGTACAAACCGGGGACATCGTTTACATTTCTAACCGGGGACATGGTTTACAGGTTAATACGCATGATCAGGAGGTAACTGATCATGCCCTGGAACCAAGAGTCCCCCATGAACCAACGAATCAAG
>NZ_JAIOKW010000053.1:0-32605 GCF_020093335.1 Pseudomonas fluorescens group sp.
ACGCGTAGGAAACAACGTTCTGTTCCGTCACCCAGACAAAAGGCTCAAGACCCGTGGCCCGATGGATCTGATAATCCACCGCCACGATCCGCCCCGACGCATAACGCAAAAACAACGAACGCCCGACACCGTTATCCAGCCGCTCAATCTGCCCCAGATAATTGCGGGTAATGCGCAACCGGTTGTCATACGCATCGCTGATCGCCGTCAGCGCCCCGTCGCGAAAGTGGTAGAACCGTGACGCCTGCGCCAACACCAACTCATCGGGGACAGCACCCAGATAAATCGCCGCTTCCGCCAAACTATTGGTAATCGCAGGCCGAGAAACCGTAGGCAAGGGCAGGGTAGTCGACCGATTTTCATGATCTGTCCACACCACCGAATCACCGGAAACACTCAGCCGATGCGCCAGCGAGTGACTCCAACCAAACCCCAGCCCACAATCCACTTCCACCGCACTGGTGCGGTACAACCGCGTCCACTCAAACGGCAACACCCCGTCCAACGCCCCATCGGTCAGTGTCAGCAGTTCCTCGCCGGTGACCATCGACACCGGGCAACCGTTAGTGGCTGTTTTGTCGGAAGAGGCAGCCGCATCCCCGTTGGGATTGCGAGCAGCAGCCGGCACATCATCCACAGGCTCTTTCTGCTTCAGCACCGCGTTCTGCCGCGCCTTCCAGCGCATCTGCATCGTGCCTTGCTTGAGCGCGCCGACCACCCCGCGAACCGCGACCGCCTTATAGCGATCCACGGCCTGCAGGAACTTCGTCAGAATCGCCAAAAGACCCTTAACAAAGCTCACCGCTGCATCAAGAATCTGCGCCCCATACTTGACCAACCGCAGACTCAAATACGCCACACCCGCCGCCGGCAAGGCGATGGTCAACACCACGCCAATCACCAAGTCGATCAGCAGCGACACCACAAACCCAGCTGCCACTTTCGCTATTTCACTGGGTGGCAATGCATCCAACCAGATCATCGCCGTGCGCAACATCAGGTACAGCGCTGCCTCGTCACTGGCCAGCAACATGGCCTTTTCCATGACCTTGGGCGCATCGGTGGCGATCTGCGCCAACTTGGCCGCTTCGGTGCCCAACTGCTCGACGTACTTCAGCGGGTCTTCAAGAATCGCCTGCACGAGCTTGATGCTGTCCCACACATCACGAATCGCCGCCCAGCTGCCCGCCAACAGGCCGCTGCCAATTGCACTGGCGGTTGAGCGTTCCCAGTGCGGTTTGAAGCCAGACCACTGCTCCCGAAGCCACCGCTCCAGATCCCCGGTCAGCCCGGCGTAAGAGGCAAACAGCGCGTCGACCTGTTCCTCGGACACCCCGCCCTGCACCCGCACCTGATAGCGCTCGCCCGCCGCGCAGTGGTGCGAGCCCTTACCCTGTTCATCCAGCATGATCACGGTGGAACTGCCATCATCCAGCCCGATGATCTCGACCGGGATATTGCCAATCGGCACGTCATACACCGACTCGAACAGGCTCTCGATCTTCAGCTCGCCGCCCACCGGGCAGCGGGTCACGGTCGAAAAGTCAGCATCGGAAAGGCTCACCGATTGCTGCGCATCCCCCACCCGCAACACCCGGTCCATCCCCAACAACGACGGCACGTCCAGCCCATGGCTCACGGCGTCCAGCGCACGCGAATACCACGCGCCCATCTGCTGGCGATAAATCACCAGGCTTTGATGAAAGCCGTCCAGTTCATGTTCGATCAGGGCAATGTGGGAAGCGTGGGTCATCCGTGACGTCTCGACAGAGGGCAAGGCGTCGGAGCATGCCGCAGCAAAAAGCGGCTGGATGAACGGTTGAGAAATTCAGAAAAGGCCGACTACACCGCGGGAAAATCCGCGAGAAACCCAGCTAAACGGCTACACAAAAAAGCGATAAACCTGATTGCATTCGCACGTCTCAAATAAAAATCGCTCTCATCCTTGCCCGATTTCCCGACATGGCCGTCATGGTTAATAGAACCTCCCTTACGCAGGATTTCCCATGTCGCGTCTCGCTCGTCCCTTGCATCCACTGGCCCTGTCAGTGGCGATGGCTTTTGCCGCCGTGCCGTTGCTCACCGTCCAGTCCTCCTTCGCCGAAGAGAGCAGTAGCACCGTGCGCAGTTTCTCGATTCCTGCCGGTGACTTGAGCCAGGCGCTCAATAGCCTGGCCGAGCAGGCGGGGTTGGTACTGGCATTCGATGCAAGCTTGACCCGGGGCAAACGCAGCAAGGGATTGAGCGGTCCATACGACACCGATGTGGCGCTGAACCAGTTGCTCACCGGCAGCGGTTTGCAAGCGTTGAAGATCTCCGCCGATCGCTACCGTCTGGAAGCCATCCCGGAGACCGGCGGCGCCATGGAGCTGCAGGCCACCACCATCAGCGGCGCCTACCAGAGCGAAAGCCCGACCGGGCCGGTGTCCGGCTATGTGGCCACGCGCAGCGTGTCGGGCACCAAGACCGATACCGCGCTGATCGAAACCCCGCAGTCGATTTCCATCGTCACCAAAGACCAGATGCGTGCGCAAAACGCCGAGAGCCTCAACCAGATCCTGCGCTACAGCGCCGCCGTCATCCCGGAAACCCGTGGCGCCACCGCGTCGCGTCTCGACCAGTTGACCATCCGCGGTTTCTCCCCGGCCACCTACCTCGATGGCCTGCGCATGCCATCGAGCCGTGACGCCTTGCCGCAGAAAGACGCCTTCGACCTGGAGCGCGTGGAAGTGCTGCGCGGTCCGGCGTCGGTGTTGTACGGGCAGGGCACGCCGAGCGGGGTCATCAACATGGTCAGCAAGCGCCCGCTGGACACGCCGTTTCACGAAGTGGGTGTGGAATACGGCACCTTTAACAAGAAGCGCACCACCTTCGACTTGAGTGGTCCGCTGGACGATCAGGCCGTGTATTCCTACCGTGTCGCCGGGCTTTTCGACGATGCGGATGGCCAGGTAGAGCACACCGAGACGCGCCGTCAGTCATTGTCCAGCGCCTTCACCTGGCGCCCGGACGACGCCACCTCTCTGACCCTGCTCGGGCATTTCCAGAAGGACCCCAAAGGTGCGTCCTACGGTTCGGTGCCGGCCTGGGGCTCGGTGCTGCATAGCCCGACCGGGCGCAGCATCGATGTGGATTTCTACGATGGCGAAAAGAACTTCGAGAAAAGCGACCGCGAGTACTACTCCATTGGCTGGGCGTTCGAGCATCACTTCGATGACGTGTGGACGGTACGCCAGAATGCGCGCTACCTGCGCAGCGAAGGCCAGTATCGCAGCCTCTACAGCAACTACCTGCAGACGGATTACCGCACCATTCGCCGTTCGACCATCGCCAGCGATGTCAACATGGATGCCTACACTCTCGACAACCAGTTGCAGGCCAAATTCGACACCGGCCCGCTGCAGCACACCTTGTTGATGGGGCTCGACTACCAGAACACCAGAACCGACACCCTGTCCGGGTCAGGCGTCTACACCGCAGGCCCGACCCTGGATATTTTCAATCCGGTGTATGGCGCGGCGGTCCCGGTGCCGGCCTACACCACCGATGGCACCTCGCGCAGCGAACAGACCGGTGCGTATCTGCAAGAGCAGATGAAGTGGGACAAATGGGTGTTGCTGCTGGGCGGTCGGTATGACTGGGCCAGCACCGATAACAGCACGCAGACCCTCAGTAGCGGTGCCAAGAGCAAGTCGTCGCTGGACAGCAAGGCGTTCACCGGCCGTATCGGCCTGGTTTACCTCTTCGATAACGGCCTGGCGCCGTATGCCAGCTACGCGGAGTCGTTCAACCCGCAATCGGGTACCGGTTACGGCGGTTCGGTGTTCAAGCCGACCGAAGGCAAGCAGTATGAAATCGGCATCAAGTACCAGCCGCCGGGCAGCAACAGCTTTATCACTGCAGCTATTTTCGACCTGCGCCAGACCAACGTGCTGACCACCGACCCGGACCCCACTCACCTGTGTGGCACCGGCCGTTGCCAGAGCCAGGACGGCGAAGTGCAATCGCGTGGCTTTGAACTGGAAGGCAAGGCCAGCCTCAACGATAACCTGGACATCACCGCCGCCTATGCCTACCTGGACAACCGCCTCAGCAAGTCCAACAACACCGTGCGTTATGCGCCCATCAGCGACATCGGCGTAGGCCCGGCCATCGCTGCCGAAGGCACCACCACGTACGGCGTGCCGCGCCACACCGCCTCCGCGTGGGCCGACTACACCTTCCACGACGGCCAGCTCAAGGGCTTCGGCGTTGGCGCGGGCGCGCGGTATGTCGGTTCGTCCTGGGGCGATACCGCCAACACCCTCAAAGTGCCGGGCTATACCCTGTTTGACGCAGCGGTGCACTACGACATCCCGAACATTACCCACCTCAAGGACAACCTGCGTTTGGCCCTCAACGCCACCAACCTGGCGAATAAAGAGTATGTCGCGTCCTGCTATTCCTACTCGTGGTGCTGGTATGGCTCGCAGCGCACCGTGCAGGCAAGTGCGACTTACCAGTGGTGATGAGGGGCAAATAAGGCACTTTAATGGCCCCCTTGTAACAAAATCCTCGCCAGAATCGCTTTTATTTTCAGGTGGTTAGGTGGGGATGCAAATGCGCACTGTTGGAATCATGCTGATCGCCTGCTCCCTGGCCGGCGGCGCGGCTGCCGTGCAGGCACGGGAGCTGCGCGAAGGTGACAAGTACATGTGCAGTTGGGGCGCCGGCACCGCCGCCAGGGCCCAGGAGCTCAAGTTGTCCGGGGTGTCGCTGTATGCGGCGCGGCAGAAGATCCAATCCATGAAATTCAATAAATCGTGGATGCGCATGATGGCCATGGGCATCACCGAACAAACCTACGACAGCCGCTCGCGGCTCAAGCCTGAGGCGATTCGCCAGGGCTTCTACCAGGATTGCGTGCGCTATAAAGTCGCGCGTAAGTGACCACTTAGCCCGACAACGGTGAGCGCTCATCGTCCTGGAAATACGCCTTTGCCGTTTCAATAAATCGCTGATTGGCCTGGGACAGGTACTCGTTGGCGCGCCAGCACAGGTTGAAGTGCATGAACTGCGCGGGCTCGAAAGAAACACCCGCGAGCCCGGGTTCCTGCTCCTGCACTGAGCGCAGTAGGGTGGATATGCCCATTCCGCTGCGGGTGGCGGTAATCACCAGCGGCACGAAATTACTCTCCAGGGCAATGCTGAACCGAACCCGAGCCGCGCTGCAAAAGGCGTCCAGCAGGTGGCGCTGCAGGAAGGTGTTGTCGAACACCAGCATCGGCTCGTCCTGCAAGCGCGAGGCCGGGATGGACGACGCTGCCGCCAGTGGGTGCTGCGCATGCATGCACAACACCATTTCGTCACTGCCGAGCAACACCGACTCCCAATCCGGATCGACCCGCCGCGACTCCAGCAGCGCCACATCGATGTCCCGCGTGGCCAGGCGATTGCTGATGTCATCGGCGCTGCCTTCCACCACATGCATGGCGATGCCGGGGTAGCGGGCGCGAAATTGCATCAGCAATTCGGGAATATGACGGATGCCATACATCGGCGGCACACCGACGCGGATCTCGCCGCTGTGCAACTGGGTCAGGTCCTGCAATTCACGCCGGGCACCGGCCAACCCTTCAAGGCACGCCTCGGCACGCGCCAGGAACAACTGCCCCTCGGCCGTCACGCTGATCTGCCGCGTGGCACGGTTGAACAGGGCTACGCCCAGCTCCTCTTCCAGCCGACTCACCGCCATGCTCAGCGCCGGTTGTGCCACGTGCAACGCCTGGGCTGCCTTGGTGAAGCTGCCTTGACGGGCGATTTCGACGCAGTACTCCAACGCTTTCAGGTTCATACGGGCTCGCATAACAAAGTGTGATGAGTTTCTTCACAAATGGATATTTTCTGTGATGAGGTCAAGTCTATAACCTGTCGGCATTCCTCTCCATGCCGAGTGCCACACGATGCCCAACTTTCGCGCCTATTGGCTTGTCACCCTGATCGTCGGCGCCCTGGGCGGTAGCCTTGCCAGTTGGGCGGGGTGGCCATTGCCGTGGGTGATTGGCTCGCTGGTGGCCGTGATGCTGACTCGCTGCGCCGGTGGCCGGGTGCCGGAGATTCCCCATGGGCGCCACGTCGGGCAACTCATCGTGGCGGTCGCCATCGGCTGTCATTTCACGTTGCCGGTGATGCAGCAGGTGGCGGCCCACCTTGGGCTGATCGTCACGGCCGTGTTGCTGACGCTGGTGCTGGCGTTGTGTTCGGTGCTGATCCTGCATCGCTGGGGCGTGCCCTTTGGCACGGCGTTCTTCGCCTTGATGCCCGCCAATTCCAGCGAGATGGTGCACCTGGGTCGCCAACGGCAGGCGGATACTGCATTCATCGCGGCCGCCCACAGCATCCGTTTGCTGTTGATCCTGCTGACGGTTCCTGCCGTTGCCACCTTCGGCCTGCCCGCGGTGGCTGCGCCTGCGCCATTGCCGGTGATCTGGCCATGGCTGATCTTCATCCTGGCGATGGGCTGGCTGGCGGCCCTGGGTTTCAAGCAATGCAAGCTGCCCAACCCGTGGACGTTCGGGCCGTTCCTGATCTGCGCGGTGGGGGTGGGCTGCAATAACTTGTCGATGAGCATTCCGGGCTGGCTCAGCGGCAGCGGGCAGTTGCTGATCGGCTGTGCATTGGGCGTCGCGTTTGACCGCAGTTTCTTCCGTCGTGCGCCGGGTCTGCTGGCCAAGGTGCTGCTGTTATTGACCGCTTCGGTGATTACCACAGCGTTGGCTGCCTGGGCGCTCGGCGCCGGGTTGGGCATGCCGTGGTTGTCGCTGGCCCTGGGCATGATGCCCGGCAGCGCACCGGAAATGAGCCTCACCGCCGAGGCCCTGGGCCTGGCCGTGACGCTGGTGACGGCGATGCAGGTGATCCGCATGCTGCTGATCCAGGCGGCGTGCTTGCCACTCTATCGCCTGCTTAACCCGGAGAAGCAGGCGCAAGCACCGGTCAGTGCAAAATCTGCGTAAGCCTGTCCAACTTCGCCTTGGCGCTCCTCGCCATACTGGGGCCAGGTAAATGAAGAGGAACAGGCGATGACTGACTATGTATTGACACCCACCCCAACCCCATCCCTCGCGGTACAGGGCAGTGCAGCGCGCTTCCCGCTGCGCCGGGTGTTCTGTGTGGGCCGCAACTACAGCGAGCACGCGCGTGAGATGGGGCATGACCCGGACCGTGAGCCGCCATTCTTCTTCATGAAACCGGCGGACGCCGTGGTGCCGGCCGAAGGCGTGATCGCTTATCCGCCGCTGACCGCCGACTTGCACCACGAAGTGGAACTGGTGGTGGCCATCGGCAAGGACGGGGTGAACATCAGCCCGGAACAGGCGTTTTCCCACATCTGGGGGTACGGTGTCGGCATCGACCTGACCCGTCGCGACCTGCAAGCCCAGGCGAAAAAGCTCTCGCGTCCGTGGGAATGGGCCAAAGCGTTTGATGAGTCCGCGCCAAGCACCGCATTGCAACCGGTGAGTGCGGTAGGGCACCCGTCCAGCGGCAGAATCTGGCTCCAGGTCAATGGCGAACAACGCCAGGTGGGCGATCTGGCTGACCAGATCTGGTCTGTCAGTGAAGTGATCAGCCATGCCTCCAACGCTGTCGCGCTCAAGGCCGGCGACCTGATCTTCACCGGCACGCCCGCCGGCGTTGGCGCGTTGCAGCCAGGCGATGTGGTCACCGCCGGCATCGACGGCATCGGCGAGTTACGTTTCACCCTCCGCCAACGTTGAGGCTAAAGTGGGGCCCAGGCCACCCGAGAGACCCTTATGCCAGGCACCCGCGTCACCACTTACGGCATGGAACAGCGCAGCGACCGCCCCGACTTTTACATCCGCGACAAACGCGCGAGGGCGGCGCTCACCCATCCTCATCGCCATGAGTATTTCCAGATCCAGATCAACCTGGGCGGCGACACCGTGCAGCACATCGGCGGCGCGGTGCGGCCGTTTCCGCGCAAGGCGCTGGCGTTTATCCTGCCTCACCGGTTGCATGTGATTCCCCATCCCGAGGACGGCGAGTTCATGCTGATCAACTTCAGCCAGGCGTTTTTCCTGCCGCAACTGACGTGCGATCCCCTGGACCTGGAAGACATCCCCATCGGCCAGGCCCCCGAGCTGTCGCCGTTTCGCTTCCAAGAACAGCTGGACTTCATCCTCGATGATGCGGCCTTCACTCATGTGCAAACCTGGCTCACGCACATGCGCGAGCTCGACGCTCACCGTACCTTTGGCGCGCGCGAGCGCCTCAAGGGCTACCTGTTTCAACTGGTTGGCCTGGTGTGTGAGCAGTACGCCGAGCCCTTGCAAGCCCTGGCCGCCAACAATGCCACGCGACGTGGGCGCAAGGATGCATTAGCGCGTGTGCAGGGGTACATTCGCGAACACCTGCATGAGCCGACCCTCAACCTGACCGACACGGCCGCCGCTGCGTTCCTGTCACCCAACTACCTCACCCACCTGTTGCGCAAGGAAACCGGTAAACCTTTCTCGCACCTGGTGCTCGACCGGCGCATGCAGTTGGCGCGCACGTTGTTGCTCAACAGTGCGCAACTGATTGGCCCCATCGCGCACCGTTGCGGGTTTACCGATGAGGCGTATTTTTCCCGTTGTTTCCGCAAGGCCCATGGGTTAGCGCCGGGGCAATTTCGTCGCCAACAGCAGGGGGATGCGGTGTAGGCCACAGGTTTACAAATCCACGACAATCGCTGTGTTTGTATTTGCATACAATTGCGACCTTCATCAGGGAGGCCAGTATGCAAACAACGATCCGGGCGGCGACACAGGACGATGTCGATACGCTGTTCACTATCCGTACTTCAGTGGTGCAAAACCACTTGAGCGTCGCGCAGATGGCCGGTTTGGGCATCACCCCGCAGGGGCTGGCCGATAGCATCCGCGCCGCGCCCTGCGCATGGATCGCTGAAGTGAATGGCCAGCCGGCCGCCTTCAGCATGGTCGACCTGGCCACGGGCGACGACGTACGTTACGAGAAGAGCAGGGCGCCGTAAGCTCATGAACGCCCCCGAGCTGCCGTCCTCCCATAGCTTTCGCTACTTCATCGTCGCAGTGCTCTGCGTCGCGGTGTTGCTGGGGATCTATTTCGTCCGGCTCAACGCCGACGTGGACCGCGAACGGGAAGCCGCCAATGAGCGCCTGGCACTGTGCAGGCAGGTGGAAAGTGTGGCGCGTTCGGTGTTGTCTAATACTCTTGAAACCCGAGACACATGCGAGCAACTGATCGGGCACACACCGAAAAGTGCCACACCGCGTTAATCCAATAACCCTTTTTTATAAGTGGAAATATAGGCGCTAGTTGCACCAAAAAGTGGCACTTATATACCTGGCTACCTTAAAAAAGGTGTGGTTATTGAACGACTTACGGCGCTTTTAATCCGACGAAAGGAATAAAATAATCTTGTTACGGCTTTTTACAGTCGGTACTATAGCCGGGCGTTCACCTCCCACGGTTTATGCATTTTTAAATCCCAAGTTTCCATCAGCTACTTGGGATTTTTTTTGCCTGAAATTTGGCCTCGACGTCAAACTTCGGCGTTGCTGAACTCCGCACGCATCCGCCCGTTACGTTTGGCCTGGTACAGCAACTTGTCGACTTCTTCGACAAACACCAGCATCGGACTCTCAGGTTTTACCAGGCGAGTGCCGACGCCGAGGCTCAAGGTCAACAGGTTCGAGACCGCCGAAAAACCATGCTCGATCTGCTGCTGGCGGATCAGATGCAGGCAGCGTTGCGCAACTTGCCTGGCCGACGCGGCATCGGTTTCCGGCAGCAGCCACACAAATTCTTCGCCACCGATACGCGCAATGAAATCCCGTGGCCGGTTGGCTGCCTTGGACAGGGTGTGCGCGACGTGACGCAAGCACTCATCGCCCTTGATGTGGCCGTAGTGGTCGTTGTACTGCTTGAAAAAATCGATATCCAGAATGATCAACGACAGGGGTAACTGGCTGCGTTGGGCGCTGGCCCATTCCCGTTCCAGCACGGTGTCGAACATGCGCCGGTTGGCGATGCCGGTCAGGCCATCCTGGTAGGAATATTCCTCGAGTTGTTTTTGCAGGCGCACCAAGTGCTCTTCGGTTTTCTTGCGCTCACTGATATCGAACATAAAACCGATCAGCGCCTCGACCTCACCGTCCTTACGTACCACATGCACCACGTCACGAATCCACACGTAGTCGCCGTTCACGGTCAGCGCCCGGTAATCCGCCTCATGGTCCACCCCGGCGCGAGATTGCGATACGCAGAAATTCACCACGTATTCGCGGTCGTCCGGGTGCATGCGCTCGACCCAATCGTCCACGCTGACCCAGCTTTGCGGGGTCCAGCCGAGTAATGTCTCGATCTGCGGGCCGATGTAGCTGAAGGTCATCGTCTGCCAATCGATGCGCCAGGGGATGGCCTTGGTCGACTCCAGCAAGGTCTTGTACACATCGCTGTCGGGCTGGCTCGGAGGGTCGATACTCATGGTGGGCTGCTCACAATGATGGCCAAAAGCCAAGAGCGTCTTTTGATCGGCGCGTGGAGTCAAGTGCTCACCGACGCAGCAGACGGGAGGTATCTTTGAACCGGTGTCCGGTCGGGTCGAGCTGCCGCTGACGGGCGTGTCCCCTGAGGGTTTGGACAGCATCCGTTCCATCTCAAACCTGATTGGCGAGTTGCGCACCGAGATCAAGGCCGGGCGCCGTGGGTTTGCAGCGGTCAGCTAGCCGTTGACGGTGTGGGACGGCGTGTCGAGCGCGCCGTAATAACGCCAGCAGCAATGGCGGTGTTCCGGCACGATCACACAGCCGCTGAGGCTGACGATCAGCAATGCGGCAACCAGCATGGAAAGTCGGCGGTACATGGTGTTTCCTCTCGGGTTGATCAGCGTTAATCCTTCAACGCTGCCAGCTGCATAAATCCGTCGCGAAGCTTTCAAACATTTCATCAAGCCCCGCCATCCCCTGGGCAATACTGCCCGTAAATAATCCGCGCATTCTGCGACGGATTATTTCGTACCCGCCGTTCAACCCATCAGCGACCTGCACTTTCGCGCGTTGCATGAAGGAGTTGCCATGAGACCCCTGGCCAAATTGCGTTTTGCCTTGCTTGCTCCGCTGGCCCTCGCCGCGTGTATCAGCACCCCGGTGTTTGCCCAGACCGAAATCATCATCCGCCAGGCGCCGCCGCCGGCACGCGTGGAAGCGATCCCCGTGGAACGTCCGGGTTACGCCTGGGACCGTGGGCACTGGCGCTGGGAAGGGCGCGGTTACGCTTGGGTGCCGGGGCACTGGCAGCCGGTCATGCGCAATGCGCGCTGGGAGCCGGGCCATTGGGAAGCGCATGGCCCCAACTGGTACTGGCGTGAAGGGCATTGGATCCGCTGAAGTCTTAGAGAACTGCCCGATTGAAAGACACTGATCCGGACGTTGAACTGCTGGCGCGTATCGGGAACAACGAACCTGCGGCCGTCAACGAAATGGTGACGCGCAAACTGCCGCGTCTGCTGGCGCTTGCCGGCCGGATCCTGGGGGATGCCGACGAAGCCAGGGACGTGGCCCAGGAAAGCTTCCTGCGCATCTGGCGGCATGCGGCCAGTTGGCGCAGTGGCGAAGCGCGCTTCGACACCTGGTTGCACCGGGTGGCGCTCAACCTGTGCCATGACCGTTTGCGTCGGCGCAAGGAGCGCCCGCTGGCCGAGGCGGACACGCTGGCGCTGGCGGACAGCGCGCCGCCGCTGGATGAACAGCTGGAAACCACTGAGCGCAACGCCCGCATGGCCGCCGCCTTGGCGGCATTGCCCGAGCGTCAGCGCGAAGCCATTGTGTTGCAGTACTACCAGGAGCTGTCGAACATCGACGCCGCGGCCCTGATGAATATCAGCGTCGAGGCACTGGAGAGCCTGCTGTCGCGGGCCCGACGCCAGTTGCGCAGTCAACTTGCCGACACACCCGGGCTTGCCCGCCCAGGAAGGGGAACATCATGACACCCGAACGATTTGCTTATCTGGCCGACGCCTATGGGGCCGACTTACGGCGTTGGCCTGCGGCCGAGCAAGGCGCGGCCCAGGCGCTGCTCGACAGCGCGAACCCCAGCGCCCGCGAAGCCCTGGAACAGGCGGGCTGGCTGGACGCCCAACTGGACAGCCATCAAGCGGTATTGGCTGACCCGGCCCTGGCCCGGCAGATCCGTCAGTCAGCGCCGCGCCGCGTGTCGTTCTGGTCGCGCTATGCCGCTTGGCTGTCACCTGCGGGCTTGGTGGGCGTGGGCATCGCCGGGGTCGTCACCGGCATGCTGGTGGCGTCCATGAGCGTGCCGCTGCCGATGCTGTCCTCCGAGGTGCTGCCCAGCGTCTTCGATCAGGGTGATGCGCAAGTCATCTTTACCGTCAACGCCGAGGAAGCCGAGCAATGACCGCCCAATCCCTGAAACCGTGGTTGCTTGTTTCGGTATTGCTCAATGTGTTTTTGATCGGTGGTGTGGGCGGTGGCCTGTACCACTGGATGGCTGGCGCCAAGCCTGCCGACATGGTGGTCAACCAGCATGGCTTGCGTCAGGCCATGATCAAGTTGCCGCCGGAGCGGCGCAGGGAGTTGCGCCAACTGTTGCGCCACAACAGTGCTGACAGCCAGCCGTTGATCATGGCCGGGCGTGCGGCGCGCCTGGGGGTGATCAAGCAACTGGAAGCGCCGACGCTGGACCGGGACGTGCTGGTCACCGAGTTGGCCAAGGCCCGCGAAGCGGATATGGCACTTCGTGCGTTGGTGGACACGACCTTGGCGCAGTTCGCCACCACCTTGCCCCAGGATGAACGGCAGAAACTGGTGGAGGCGTTGTACTTGCGCGGGCAGGGTAAACCTGGAGAAAAGCTCAATAAGCCGGTGTTGAATTCGAGATGACGGGCAAAAAAAATCCCGCCTGTAAGGGCGGGATCAGGATTCAGGGTGGCCCGTGAATCAGGCAGGGAACAGCTCGCTCAGCTTCATCGCCAGCATCATGTCGCCTTCGGTGCGCAGCTTGCCGCCCATGAAGGCCTGCATGCCGTCAGTGGAGCCGTCGACGATGCCTTCCAGGGTTGCGCTGTCCATGACCAGGGTCACTTGGGCGTCCGGGTTCTCGCCTTCGTGCAGTTCACAGGTCTTGTCTTTGACGACCAGAGAAAAGTTCTTGGTGTCGTCGATACGGAAACCGAACACCAGGTCCAAGCCTTCGGCAGCGCTTGGGTTGAATTTGGCTTTCATTGCTTCTACAGCTTTGGCTACGTCAGTCATGGTTTCGATCCTTTAGGGTGGAGTCCAGTGACCTTGGGGTCACGGTTGGCCGCAGTTCATCGGAACGTGATGAGCTGCGGCGCCTTCAACAGTTGCAAGTGGGTATGACTGTTGAAGGAAGCCAGTGCCACCTCGCGACCACGGAATTTCAGCTGGTTGAGCGAGGTGTTAACAATTTGCCAGTTCAGTTCGAAGGCCTGGGCCGCGGGCATTCGGGTAATCAGGTGGAGCAGGGCGGTGATGGTGCCACCGGAGGTGAACACTGCGATCTTCTGCGAGTTGTCCGCCGCTTCCAGAATGCGTTGCAGGCCACCTTGGACGCGCTCCACAAAGCCCAACCAGCTCTCCAACCCAGGTGGGTCATAGGTGCCGGCCAGCCAGCGGTCAATGATCAGGGCGAAGATGCGCTGGAATTCGCTGCGGTTCTGCGCGGCATTGCGCAGGATCTCCAGGGCCTCGGGTTCGGTGCTGAGCAGGTCGGGCAGCAGGGCGCGGATGATCGCTTCTGCATCGAATTCGTTGAACGCGCTATCGGTTTCCAGGGCCGGCACCGGCAGGCCGAGGGCGTGGTACTGATCGAAGGCGGCGGTGGCGGTGTGCTGCTGGCGGCGCAGGTCGCCGGCCACGCAGCGGTCGAAGACCAGGCCCATGTCCGCCAGGTGGCGACCGAGCACTTGCGCCTGCTCCACGCCGACGGGCGACAGGACGTCGTAGTCGTCTGCACCGAAGGAGGCCTGGCCATGTCGAATCAGATAGATGCTGCCCACGTCCGTTTTCCCGGTACGTTGAAAGTCAGGCGAGGTTATGAGGATGCCTGCGAGCTGTCAATGAAAAAACATACGCTTGTTTTAAAAGCGCGTTAGAGCGCTGGGTTGCTGGCTGTTTGATCACTGGCCCGAACGCGATGCCGTCGGTATGCTGGGGCAATCCGCGCCCGGCGCACCGCACTTGTAAGGAGAACTATGGATTTTTTGGCCGAATACGCGAGCTTTCTGGCGAAGACCGTCACCCTGGTGGTCGCTATTCTGGTGGTATTGATCAGCTTTGCCGCGCTGCGCAGCAAGGGCCGTCGCAAGTCCGCCGGCCAATTGCAGGTCAGCAAACTCAATGATTTCTACAAGGGCCTGCGTGAGCGCCTGGAGTCGAGCCTGCTCGACAAGGACCAGCTCAAGGCCCTGCGCAAGTCCGAAGGCAAAGCCGAAAAGAAGAAGGGCAAGCACAAAGCCGACGCCAAGCCTCGGGTGTTTGTGCTGGATTTCGACGGCGATATCAAGGCCTCGGCCACCGAGAGCCTGCGTCATGAAATCACCGCCTTGCTGAGCCTGGCCACGCCCAAGGACGAAGTGGTGCTGCGCCTGGAAAGCGGCGGCGGCATGGTCCACAGCTATGGCTTGGCCTCGTCGCAACTGGCGCGTATCCGTCAGGCCGGTGTGCCCTTGACCGTGTGCATCGACAAGGTCGCGGCCAGCGGCGGCTACATGATGGCGTGCATCGGCGAGAAGATCATCAGCGCCCCGTTTGCCATCCTCGGCTCGATTGGCGTGGTGGCGCAGTTGCCCAACGTCAACCGCCTGCTGAAGAAGCACGATATCGACTTTGAAGTCCTGACGGCCGGCGAGTACAAACGCACCCTCACGGTGTTTGGCGAAAACACCGAGAAAGGCCGCGAGAAGTTCCAGGAAGACCTGGACATCACTCACCAGCTGTTCAAGAACTTCGTCTCGCGTTACCGCCCGCAGTTGGCCATCGATGACGTAGCGACCGGGGAAGTGTGGTTGGGGGTTGCAGCCCTCGACAAGCAACTGGTCGACGAGCTGCAAACCAGCGACGAATACCTGGCCACCAAGGCCAAGACCGCCGAGGTGTTCCACCTGCACTATGCCGAGCGCAAGAGCTTGCAGGAGCGCGTAGGCCTGGCGGCCAGTGGCTCGGTAGACCGGGTATTGCTGACGTGGTGGAGCCGGCTGACCCAGCAACGGTTCTGGTAATCCGATTGCCAGAACGTGATAGCTACAACTGTAGTGAGCGGGCTTGCCCCGCGCTGGGCTGCGAAGCAGCCTCCATCCAGTCACCGCGCGCTTTCAGACAAACCGCGGTAGTAGGGTTTAGGGCTGCTTCGCAGCCCAGCGCGGGGCAAGCCCGCTCACTACAGGTTGCTCTGTACTATCAAAAGAAGTCGGCTACGCCAACCGCGTCAGGATCAGGCAGCACGACACCGCTCCCGCATCCAGCACCCCCCGCGACCGCTCGCCGAGCCGACTGGCTCGACCAATCTTCGCCACCAGATCTCGCAAGCAAGCCACCTCCCACATGGGCTTTGGGTGTGCTTGAAGTACAGGTTTTGTAATAGTTTTGCGTTGTAGGAAATTTGTGTTTCGAATGTAGGATTCAAGTCCTTTTGTTATTTCAGGACTTGCATGAACACCCTCTCGGAGCCTCCCAGTCGTCTTTCCCCAAGACATCCGCTGCCGTTGCTGTCTTTCGAACACCCCGTATTCCGACTGCTAGCCTTGTACCGGTCCACTGACCGCACTTTGCCGTGCCCGGCATTCTGAACATTGACTGAAGAGACTCTATAAATGGAATGGTTAGCGGATCCAACGGCCTGGCTCGGCCTGTTGACCTTGATTGTGCTGGAACTGGTGCTCGGCATCGACAACCTGGTGTTTATCGCGATCCTGGCGGACAAACTGCCACCGGAGCAGCGCGACCGTGCGCGTCTGATCGGTTTGTCCCTGGCGTTGCTGATGCGTTTGGGCCTGCTGGCGAGTATTTCCTGGTTGGTGACCCTGACCCAGCCGCTGTTCGAGGTGTTCGACAAGAGCTTCTCCGGGCGTGACCTGATCATGCTGTTTGGTGGTGTGTTCCTGCTGTTCAAGGCCACCATGGAATTGCATGAGCGCCTCGAAGGCCACGTGGCCCAGCGCACGGGCAATGTGGCCTACGCGATGTTCTGGCCGATCGTGGCGCAGATCGTGGTACTCGACGCGGTGTTCTCCCTCGACGCGGTGATCACCGCCGTGGGCATGGTGGACGAGCTGGCGGTGATGATGATCGCGGTGATCGTGTCCATCGGCCTGATGATCGTGGCGAGCAAGCCGTTGACCCGCTTCGTCAACGCACACCCCACCGTGATCATGCTGTGCCTGGGCTTCTTGATGATGATCGGTTTCGCCCTGACCGCCGAAGGCCTGGGCTTCCATATTCCGAAAGGCTACCTGTACGCGGCCATTGGTTTCTCGATCCTGATCGAAGTGTTCAACCAGATCGCCCGTTCACGCCGCAAGAAGTCCGCGCAAGGTGTGTTGCCGGTGCGTGAGCGCACCGCCCACGCGGTGATGCGTTTGCTCGGCGGCCGCAGCCTGGCGGTGGAGGAGGTGGATGAAGAGGTTGCCGATCTGCTGGGCGAGTCGGACGCGAGCCAAGGCCCGCTGTTTGATCGACGCGAGCGTGTGATGATCAGCGGCGTGCTGCAACTCGCCGAACGGCCGATTCGCACCTTGATGACGCCGCGGGCCAAGGTTGACTGCATCGATCTGGCGGAAGATCCCGACAGTATTCGCCTGAAACTGATGCATTCGTCCTACTCGCGGCTGCCGTTGATTCGCAACGGGGCTGTCGATGAGCCACTTGGCTTTGTGCACAAGAAGGAACTGCTCAAGGAATACCTGTCCGGCAACGAGCCGAACCTGGAGCACCTGGCGCGCCGCACGATCAACCTGCTTGAGAGCTTTTCGATCCTCAACGCGTTGGAGCAGATGCGCCAGGAGTCGACCCATATTGCGTTCGTGATCAACGAATTCGGTGACTTCATGGGCGTGCTGAGCATGACCGACATTCTCGAGTCCATCGCCGGTGAGTTGCCGGATGCCAGTGAGATCGAGGGGCCGGATATCGTTGAGGAAGGCGATGGCTTCCGTGCCAATGGCGCCTTGAACCTTAACCTGGTGCGTCAGCGCACCGGCTTCAAGGCTGTTGCGACCGAGGATTACCAGACGCTGGCCGGGCTGGTCATGAGCCTGTTGGATCGCCTGCCAGTGGTGGGCGATAGCCTGGAGCACGAGGGCTGGCGCCTGACGGTCGCGGCCGTTGAGGAGCGCCGGGTGACGCAGGTGCGTCTGGTGCCTGCTGCTGCGCATAGCGGCTGAATAGCTCGTTGAGTGTTTGCTCCTGGGTTTCCCTGGGGCCAAACCCGTTGAGTGTTTCCTTGATTTTGCCATTGGCGTGCACCACCAGTGTGGGCGTGCTAATCACCTGTTCGAGCCTGGGGGTTTTGGCGGTATCAAGCACCAGGCTTTTCACTGCCGGGTTGTATTTTTTGGCGATGGGTTCAAAAAGCTCCGCAGCGATTGTGCAGCCCGGACACGTCTGCGAAACAAACAACATGAAAACGGTCGGGTGCGCAGCCAGCACTGACTGATATTCCTCGTTGCTGGCAATGACGTCTGTGGCAATTCCCATGGTGATCTCCCTGTCGGCTGCGGTGTTTGGGCCAACGCTAAGCTGGGATATCACCCCCGTCTACTGTCAACCTTCACAGGTCGCCGTTACGCTCCACGCGTTCGCGCGCCTTGCGTGCCTGGCTTGCACATTTCTTGTATTCCAGATTGTCCCGTGAGGCCTTCGCCTGGCGGTAGCCATGGTGGTTCTGACTGGTGTAGTTGGTGCTCAAGGCGTCATTGAGCTTGCGCAGTTCTTCTTTGCATTCGCGACGGTCGTTGCTGGCCGAGGCGCTGCCGGCCGTCAGGAAAGCGAGCAAAACCAGGGTGAGACGGAGCTTCATCAGGGCGGGGTCCTTGTCGGCAGAGATGTGCCAAGGCTAGTCCAGTGTGGGGATTTTTCCAGGCTGCAGGCGCACTGCAACGGTGCGCGGCAAGGTGGTTGTGGCGCACTCGATTGAGGCCTGTCACCGGCATGTGGGGCCTTGGGTAGCAATGTGATTCCAGATGCTGGCGTAACGCCTTGCCGCTTATGAATAGTCATCTGACTGATTTATAACGAATTTAGAGACGTCATATTTTTCTGTTACGGCGTGTGGCACACTTTCTGCTGTCTATTCCGTTGTTACATACTAAGTTCCGGTATAGCGGAATACACAACTCCTGGAGTGCTTGTCATGCATCACCGACCTTCCGTGTTTAAAGCGTGTGTTTTTCTCTTCGCCGCATCGGCTTCCCTCGCCAGCGTAGTGCAGGCGGCGGACAGCAAGCTCGATGATGTGCTCAAGCGTGGGCACCTGATCGTGGGTACAGGCAGTACCAATGCGCCGTGGCACTTCCAGGGAGCGGATGGCAAGTTGCAGGGGTTTGATATCGACATCGGCCGCATTGTGGCCAAGGGCTTGTTCAACGACCCGAGCAAGGTCGAGTTCGTGGTGCAGTCCTCCGATGCACGGATTCCCAACTTGCTGACCGACAAGGTCGACATGAGTTGCCAGTTCATCACCGTCACCGCCAGCCGTGCGCAGCAGGTGGCCTTCACCCTGCCGTACTACCGCGAAGGCGTGGGCCTGCTGCTGCCGAACAACAGCAAGTACAAAGAGATCGAAGACCTGCAGGCCGCCGGCGACGGCGTCACCGTGGCCGTGCTGCAAAACGTCTACGCCGAAGAGCTGGTGCACCAGGCGCTGCCCAAGGCCAAGGTCGACCAGTACGACAGCGTCGACCTGATGTACCAGGCCGTGAACTCCGGTCGCGCCGATGCCGCCGCCACCGACCAGTCCTCGGTCAAGTACCTGATGGTGCAGAACCCAGGCCGCTACCGCAGCCCGGCCTACGCCTGGAGCCCACAGACCTACGCGTGCGCCGTCAAGCGTGGCGACCAGGACTGGCTGAACTTCGTCAACACCGCGCTGCATGAAGCCATGACCGGCGTGGAGTTCCCGACCTACAAGGCCTCGTTCAAGCAATGGTTCGGTGTGGACCTGCCGGAGCCGGCGATCGGCTTCCCGGTTGAGTTCAAGTAAATCGAAAACCTGGGGCGTCGCTGAAGGCGCCCCAATCAGGTACTGCCGACCATGAACTATCAGTTGAACTTTGCCGCCGTGTGGCGCGACTTCCCCAGCTTGCTGGCGGGGCTCGGCCTGGGCCTTGAGCTGGCGCTGCTGTCGATTGCGATTGGCTGCGTGATCGGCCTGATGATGGCGTTTGCCATGCTGTCCAGGCACAAGGCGCTGCGCGTGCTCGCCTCGGTGTACGTGACGGTGATCCGCAATACGCCGATCCTCGTGCTGATCCTGTTGATCTACTTCGCCTTGCCCAGCCTGGGCATCCGCCTGGACAAGATCCCGTCGTTCATCATCACCTTGTCGCTGTACGCCGGTGCCTACCTGACCGAAGTATTCCGCGCCGGGCTGTTGAACATTCCCAAGGGCTTGCGTGAAGCCGGGCTGGCCATCGGTTTGGGTGAGTGGCGTATCCGTGCCTACATCACCGTGCCGGTGATGTTGCGCAACGTGCTGCCCGCGCTGTCGAACAACTTCATTTCGCTGTTCAAGGACACCTCGCTCGCCGCCGCCATCGCAGTGCCCGAGCTGACCTATTACGCCCGCAAGATCAACGTCGAAAGCTACCGGGTGATTGAAACCTGGCTGGTCACGACCGCGCTCTACGTGGCCGCCTGTTACCTCATTGCCATGCTGCTCCGTTACCTGGAACAGCGTCTGGCGATCCGTCGTTAAGGAAGGTTTCCATGTACGAATCCCCCAGCTGGTTGCATGAGTTGTGGATCGCCCGGGATACCCTCTGGGCGGGCTTCCAAGCCAGCGTTTATGTGTCAGCGCTGGCCATTATCTTTGGCACCCTGATCGGCATCGTCGCCGGGTTGGTCCTCACCTACGGCAAATTCTGGATGCGTGCGCCGTTCCGCCTGTACGTCGACCTGATCCGTGGCACGCCGGTGTTTGTGCTGGTATTGGCATGTTTCTACATGCTGCCGGCGCTCGGTTGGCAGATCAGCGCGTTCCAGGCCGGTGCGGTCGGGCTGACGCTGTTCTGCGGCTCCCACGTGTCGGAAATCGTGCGCGGTGCGCTGCAAGCCATTCCCCGTGGGCAACTGGAAGCGGGCAAGGCGATCGGCCTGACGTTCTACCAGTCCCTGGGTTACGTGCTGTTGCCCCAGGCGCTGCGCCAGATCCTGCCGACCTGGGTCAATTCTTCCACGGAAATCGTCAAGGCCTCGACCTTGCTCTCGGTGATCGGCGTGGCCGAGTTGCTGCTGAGCACCCAGCAAGTGATCGCGCGCACTTTCATGACCCTGGAGTTCTACCTGTTCGCCGGGTTTCTGTTCTTTGTCATCAACTACGCCATCGAATTATTCGGGCGCTACATTGAAAAGCGGGTGGCCTTGCCATGAACCAACCTCACACCAACCCACCGCTGCTGAACATCCGCGGCCTGCGTAAACAATACGGTGAGGTCGAAGTGCTCAAAGGCGTCGACCTGTCCATGCAGCGCGGCAATGTGGTGACCTTGATCGGGTCCAGCGGCTCGGGCAAGACCACGCTGTTGCGCTGCGTCAACCTGCTGGAGGAATTCCAGGGCGGGCAGATCACCCTGGATGGGGAGTCCATCGGCTACAGCGAAATCGCCGGCAAGCGCGTGCGTCACCCCGAGCGCGTGATTGCCCAGCACCGGGCGATGACCGGCATGGCGTTCCAGCAGTTCAACCTGTTCCCGCACTTGACCGCGTTACAGAACGTCACCTTGGGCTTATTGAAAGTTAAGAAAATGCCTAAGGACGAGGCAGTGGTATTGGCAGAAAAATGGCTGGACCGCGTAGGACTTTTGGAGCGCCGCAACCACTTTCCCGGCCAGCTGTCCGGCGGCCAGCAACAGCGCGTGGCGATTGCCCGCGCGATTGCCATGAACCCCAGCCTCATGCTGTTTGACGAAGTCACCTCGGCCCTCGACCCGGAACTGGTGGGCGAAGTGCTCAGCGTGATCAAGGGCCTGGCGGAGGAGGGCATGACCATGTTGCTGGTCACCCACGAGATGCGCTTTGCCTATGAAGTCTCGGACAAAATCGTTTTCATGAACCAGGGCCGCATTGAAGAGCAGGGCACCTCGAAGGATATTTTTGAACGCCCGCAATCGCCGCGCCTGGCGGAATTTCTCAAGAACATTCGTTTTTAATCAGGAGCATAGTTTTATGAGCATCACTCGTTACGGTGCCGGCAGTACTGCCGGCGGCGGCCAGCCCCGTCCCTTCGCCCGCGCCGTGGAAGCGGACGGTTGGTTGTACGTCTCGGGCCAAGTGCCTGCGGTGGACGGCGAAATCATCACTGGCGGGATCATCGAGCAAACCCGTCAGACCCTGCGCAACGTGGTGGCGATCCTTGAAGAAGCCGGCTACGAGCTCAAAGACGTGGTGCGCGTTGGTGTGTGGCTGGAAGACCCACGGGACTTCTGGAGTTTCAACAAGGTGTTCGGCGAATACTTCACCCCGGAACACGCCCCGGCGCGCGCCTGTGTGCAGGCCAACATGATGGTTGATTGCAAGGTGGAGATCGATTGCGTGGCCTACAAGAAAAAAGGCTAAATGCCCCCACTCTCAAGCCCACCGCAAATCCAATGTGGGAGGGGGCTTGCCCCCGATGGCGGTGAGTCAGTCACACATGCATGTGCTGACACTCCCTCATCGGGGGCAAGCCCCCTCCCACAGTAGAATTGTGTCGTACCCAACAACTTCGACCGGACCGAAATTGCCATGACCGAAGACACCATCAAACGCCGCGCCAAAGGCCTGGACCGTGCATTCGATATCCTCGATTTCCTCAAGGAAATCGGCCAGCCCCTGCGCCCGAATGATATTGCCAGCGGCATCGGCAGCCCCAAGTCCACCGTCTACGAATTGGTCGCGTCCCTGCTGGAGCGACGCATTCTGGAAACGGTGGGTAAGGACGGCCACGTCTACCTCGGCCGTCAGTTGTACTTTCTCGGCCAGGCGCACTTGCGTCATTTCGACCTGACCCGCGAGGCCGACCATGCCTTGCAGGAGATCGTCAGCCAGACCCACGAAACCGCGCAGATGTGCCTGCTCAACGGGCGCAAATACACAGTGGCGCTGATGCGCGAGGGCGAGCGGCATTTTCGCATTTCCTCGGACATCGGTGAAAACGCACCGATCCCGTGGACGGCGTCCGGGCGCCTGTTGCTGGGGCACTTGAGTGACCAGCAGATCGTCGACCTGATCGACCACGATGACTTCATCCTGCCGGACGGCCAGCGCCTGCCGCTGGAGACGTTCCTGGCACAAATCCGCCAGGCCACCCTCGATGGGTTCTTTTCCTTCGACAGCGTGGCCGACACCTTTACCCATTGCTTTGCCGCCCCGGTGCGGGACGCGCAAGGCATCAGCATTGCGACCCTGTGCATCGTCGCCCCGCGCGCCGATGCCAGCAAAAACTACAACGACTATCGCCGGGTGTTGATCGAAAGCGCCAACAACCTGGCCCGGCGCATCAACGAATAGGAGTTTCCATGTCTGCCCTCAACGCTGTTGAAAAAGGCGCCGCCGCCGTCGGTGCCCATCTGGTCCGCGATGTCAGCCTGCCGGCCCTGGTGCTGCACCGCGACGCTCTGGAACACAACATCCGCTGGATGCAGGACTTTGTCAGCAAGAGCGGCGCGGAACTGGCGCCCCACGGCAAAACCAGCATGATGCCGGCGCTGTTCCAGCGCCAGCTCGCCCAAGGCGCGTGGGGCATCACCCTGGCCAACGCGGTGCAGACCCGCGCCGCCTATGCCGGCGGTGTACGCCGGGTGCTGATGGCCAACCAACTGGTGGGCGCGCCGAACATGGCGCTGATCGCCGACCTGCTGGCCGACCCGGATTTCGACTTCCACTGCATGGTCGATCACCCCGATAACGTTGCCGACCTGGGCCTGTTCTTCGCCGCCCGTGGCTTGCGCCTGAACGTGATGATCGAATACGGCGTGGTCGGTGGCCGTTGCGGGTGCCGCAGCGAGCAGGAGGTGCGCGACCTGGCCAAGGCGATCAAGGCCCAGCCGTCCCTGGCCCTCACCGGTATCGAAGGCTATGAAGGTGTGATCCACGGCGAGCACGCCATCAGCGGCATCCGCGACTTCGCCGCCAGCCTGGTGCGCCTGGCGGTGGACCTGCAGAACAATGGCGCTTTCGACTTGCCCAAGCCGATCATCACGGCCTCGGGTTCGGCCTGGTATGACCTGATCGCCGAGTCGTTCGAAGAGCAAAACGCTGCCGGTCGCTTCCTCAGCGTGCTGCGCCCCGGCAGCTACGTGGCCCATGACCACGGCATCTACAAAGACGCGCAATGCTGCGTGCTCGACCGCCGCAGCGACCTCAGCGAAGGCTTGCGCCCGGCCCTGGAAGTCTGGGCCCACGTGCAATCGATGCCCGAGCCGGGCTTTGCGGTGATCGCCCTGGGCAAGCGCGACGTTGCCTACGACGCCGGCCTGCCGGTGCCGCTCAAGCGCTACAAGGCCGGGATTCTCCCGGCGCAAGGCGATGACGTGGGGGCGTGCAAGGTCACGGCGGTGATGGACCAGCACGCGTTCATGACCGTAGCGCCTGGGGTTGAACTGCGTATTGGCGACATCATTTCGTTCGGCACTTCGCACCCGTGCCTGACCTTTGACAAGTGGCAGGTCGGCTGCCTGGTGGATGAGCAGTTGCAGGTCATCGAGTCTCTGCATACCTGCTTCTAGACCGCGCCGTTCCTATCGCGGGTGTGCCCCCTCCCACCATTGAATAGGTTCACACATCAAACGGTGGGAGGGGGCTTGCCCCCGATGAGGCCATCAGCCACGCCCGAGACAATCACTATGAACACCCAACTCCGAATCGCCCTGATCGGCGAATGCATGATCGAACTGCAACATCGCGCCGACGGCAGCTTGCACCAGAGCTTCGGCGGCGACACCCTGAACACCGCGGTGTACCTGCGTCGCGAACTGGGCGACACCGGCAGCGTCGACTACGTCACCGCCCTGGGCGACGACAGTTTCAGCGATGCCATGTGCCGGCAATGGACGGAGGAAGGCCTCGGCCTGGGCATGGTCCAGCGCCTGGCCGGACGTTTGCCAGGCTTGTACTGCATCCAGACCGACGCCAACGGCGAGCGCAAATTCCTCTACTGGCGCAACGAAGCCGCCGTACGCGACTGCTTCACCACGCCCGCCGCCGAACCGATCCTGGCCGCCTTGCCGGACTATGCCGTGGTGTATTTCAGCGGTATCACCCTGGCAGCGCTGGGGGAAATTGGCCGTGGGCGTTTGCTGCAGACCCTTATAGAAACCCGTCGGCGCGGCGGCAAGGTGGTGTTCGACAACAACTACCGGCCGCGGTTGTGGGCCAGTGTCGAGGCGGCGCGCGCGGCGTATCGCACGGTGTTGGCAGAAGTGGATATCGCCTTGCTGACCGAGGATGACGAGCGGGCGTTGTTTGGCTACGCCGACAGTGAGCAAGTGTTCGCGGCGTACCCGGCGATTGAAGAAGTGGTGCTCAAACGTGGCGCGGATGCGTGCCTGATCCGGTGCAAGGGCGAGCGGTTTGCGGTGCCGGCGATCAAGGTCGAACAGGTGGTGGATACGACGGCGGCGGGGGATTCGTTCAGTGCGGCGTACCTGGCCAGTCGGTTTAAGGGCGGTACTCCAGAGGCGGCGGCTTTGGCCGGGCATCGGTTGGCCAGCCGGGTTATCCAGGTGCCGGGGGCGCTGATTCCCAGGGGGTGAATGGCCGCCTGCGGCGGATCGGGGGCAAGCCCCCTCCCACAGTTGACCGCATTTCATCTGGAGGAATGCAGTCACTTGTGGGAGGGGGCTTGCCCCCGATAGCGGTCCGCCGCCAACCCCTCAATCCCGGTAAAACACCTGCACCAAGTGATACCCAAACTTGCTCTTGATCGGCCCGTGAACCACCTTCACCGGCTTCTTGAAGATCACCGCATCAATCGCCCCCACCATCTGCCCTGGCCGCACTTCGCCCAAATCACCGCCGCGTTTGCCGGACGGGCAGGTGGAGTACTTCTTGGCCAGCACATCAAACGCCTCGCCCTTGGCGATACGCTGCTTGAGTTGTTCGGCTTCTTCGCTGGTTTTCACCAGGATATGACGGGCTTGGGCTTTCATTGATCTCTACCAGGTGTGCGACGGCGCGCGATTATGCCTGAACTCATGGGTCGACGCTGATCATGCTGCGGATTTTGGTCGCCAGCAGGTCGATGGAAAACGGCTTGGCGACCATGTCCATGCCGTCCTCGAGGAACCCCTGGCGCTCGGCGGCTTTCTCGGCGTAACCGGTCATGAACAGCACGCGCAGGCCCGGCCGGTGCTGGCGGGCGATCTCGGCCAGTTGTCGGCCGTTCATGCCGGGCAGGCCGACGTCGGTGACCAGCAAGTCCACGCGCAAGTCCGATTCCAACAGCGGCAATGCGGTACGCGCATCGGCGGCCTGGTGTGCGGTGTAGCCCAGCTCATCGAGTACATTGACCACCAGCATGCGCACCGCCGGGTCGTCCTCGACCACCACGACCGCTTCACCCGCCAGCGCCAATGGCGCCTCGCCCGAGTGGGGCGGCAGGTTGCTTTCCAGCGACGTACCGTGCAGGCGCGGCAGGTACAGTCGCACGCAGGTGCCCTGGCCCGGTTCACTCTGAATCGTCACGTGGCCACCGGACTGCTGGGCAAACCCGTAAATCATCGACAGCCCCAGGCCGGTGCCCTGGCCGATGGGTTTGGTGGTGAAGAAGGGGTCGAACGCCTTGGCGAGGATTTTCGGCGCCATGCCGGTACCGTTGTCACACACACCGAGCATCACGTAGTCGCCGGCCTTGACCGGTTCCAGGGTGGTGATGTCGGTGCCGTCCAGGTAGCTGTTGGCGGTTTCGATGAGTATCTCGCCGCCATCGGGCATGGCGTCACGGGCATTGATCACCAGGTTGAGCAGGGCGTTTTCCAGTTGGCTGGCGTCGGTGTTCACCGGCCAGATGTCGTGGCCCAGTTGCACGTTGAGTGTGATATGCGCACCTTTGGTCCGCCGGAATAAATCTTCCAGGGAGGCCACCAACTGGTTCGGGTTCAGCGGTTGAAGGTCCAACGACTGGCGCCGCGAGAAGGCCAGTAACCGGTGGGTCAGGGCGGCGGCACGATGGGCCGAGGACACTGCGGCATCGGTAAAGCGCCCGATGTCATCGCTGCGCCCGGCGGCGATATAGCGCTGCATCAGGTCCAGGCTGCCGATGATGCCGGTGAGCATGTTGTTGAAGTCGTGGGCGATACCGCCGGTGAGCTGGCCCACCGCTTCCATCTTCTGCGCATGGCGCAGGGCATCTTCGGCGCGTTCGCGCTCGAACATTTCGTTTTGCAGGCGTTGGTTGGCCTCGGCCAGTGCCTGGGTGCGCTGGGCGACCCGTTCCTCAAGGTTTTCGTTAAGGTGGCGCAGGGCTTCTTCGGTGAGTTTGCGTTCGGTCTCATCGATCACAAAGATGTAGAAACCATTCACCGAGCCGTCAGTGCTGAAGCGCGGCAGGTACTTCATCAAGGCATGGCGTGGCCGCCCGTCGCAGTGCGGTGTGATGGTCATGAAGCTGCAGGGCTTGCCCTTCAGCGCGGCGGCGATCTTGTCCGCGCGCCCGGCATACACCTCGTCACCGAGCACTTCGCGGATGGTCTTGCCGTACAGCTCCTGGGGCGTCATGCCGTACCACTCCAGGTACGCACTGTTGTTCAAGCGAAAACGCTGTTCATGGTCGACATAGCCGATCAGCACCGGCATGGCGTTGATGATCAGTTGCAGCTCGGTCTGGCTTTGGCGCAGCGCCTGCTCGGTGTGTTTGCGCTCGGTGAGGTCCAGCGCGGCGCCGAGGAAGCGCGCCGGGCGGCCTTGGTGATCCTTGTAGCAACGTCCGCGGGCGAACACCCAGCGCACCTGGCCGTCGGCTTGCAACAGGCGGTACTCTTCGGCGTACTCGGTGCCGAAGGTGATGCAATGCTTGATGCTGCGCGCCACCATGCCCCGGTCTTCGGGGTGCACGCCTTGCAGGTAGTCGCTGATCGGCAGCCTGCCAGCCTCGCTGGGGTCGACGCCGTGCAGGTAGGCGAAGTGGGCGTCGGCGATAAAGTGGTCCTCGCCGATATCCCAGTCCCAGGTGCCCACCGCGTCGGTCGCCGCCAGTGCAAGCTGCAAGCGTTGTTCGGTGTTGTGCTGGGCCTTGCGGCGTTCGTTGGTTTCGATGGCGGTGACCAGGATGCCGGCGACACACCCGCTTTCGTCGCGGATCGGGCTGTAAGTCAGGTCCAGCCAGATCTCAGTGTCGCGATTATGGCGTTGCAGTACGAAGCGCTGCTCGCTGAAGGTACGCACCTGGCCACTGAGCACGGCATCGTAGATCGGCGCGGTAAAGCTTTCCAGCTCCGGCCAGGTCTGGTGCGCCGGTTGGCCCATGGCGTCGGGGTGCTTGTTGCCGGCCAACTGGGCGAAGGCGTCGTTGTAGAGTTGCGTCAGTTGGTCGCCCCACAGCAGGAGCATCGGCATCGGCGAGTGGACGACGATATCCACGGCCGTGCGCAGGCTTTGCGGCCACTCATTGGCCTCACCGAGGGGGCTTTGCGCCCAGTCCAGCCGCGCAATCATTGCGGCGGCTTCGCTGCCGGTGGAGGTTGCCTTCATGTAAAAACCCTGAGCGTAACGCTTTGAAAGATGACAACACCCATTATCCCGTGAGTCGGGAATGGGTGACTACCCCCGAAAAATAGCATGCATTCGGGGATTGTCTTCAAATGAGTGCGTCAGCGCTGAAACCTTTCACCTTTCAGTCAGTTCGGGCCGGTCGCGAAACTGTTCCAGGGCTTGCGGGTTGGCCAGGGCGTCGGTGTTCTTCACCGGTTCGCCGTGCACCACATTGCGCACCGCCAGTTCAACGATCTTGCCGCTGATGGTGCGGGGGATATCGGTGACAGCGAGGATCTTCGCCGGTACGTGGCGGGGTGTGGTGTTGGCGCGGATCACTTGGCGGATCTGCTGCTCAAGGGCTTCATCCAGCTCGACACCGTCATTGAGGCGCACGAACAGCACCACCCGTACGTCATCCTGCCAGCGTTGGCCAATGGCCAGGCTCTCCTGCACCTGCGGGACTTTTTCCACCTGGCGATAAATCTCTGCCGTGCCGATGCGCACGCCACCGGGGTTGAGCACCGCGTCGGAACGCCCGTGAATCAACAGGCTGCCGTTGGGGCGTTGCTCGGCATAGTCGCCCTGGGCCCAGACACCGGGGAACTGGCTGAAATACGAGGCGCGCAGCTTCTGGCGATCCGGGTCGTTCCACAAGCCGATGGGCATGGCCGGAAAGTGCCGGGTGCACACCAGTTCGCCTTTTTCGCCGACCAGCGGCTGGCCCTGGTCGTCCCACACTTCAATCGCCATTGCCAGGCTCTTGCACTGCATTTCGCCGCGCCGCACCGGCAACACTGGGTTGCCGATCACAAAGCAGGAAACGATATCGGTGCCACCGGACATGGATGACAGGCACAGCTCGCCCTTGATCTCGCGGTACACGTAGTCGTAGCTCTGCGGCGACAGCGGCGAGCCGGTCGAAATCAGCCCTTTGAGGCTGCCCAGGTCATGGCTCAGGCGCGGTTGCAACCCGGCCTTTTCCAGCGTGGCGAGAAACTTGGGGCTGGTGCCGAACACGCTGATCTTTTCCGCGTCGATCAGGTCAATCAGGCGCTCCGGTCCCGGATGAAACGGCGAGCCGTCATACAGCACCGCCGTGGCGCCGATGGCCAGTACCGACACCAGCCAGTTCCACATCATCCAGCCGCAGGTGGTGTAGTAGAACAGGCAGTCATCGCGGGACAGGTCCGCATGCAGGCCGTGTTCCTTGAGGTGCGTGAGCAGCACGCCGCCGGTGCCGTGGATGATGCACTTGGGCACGCCGGTGGTGCCGCTGGAATAGAGAATATAAAGCGGATGATCGAACGGCACCGCGACGAACTCAGGTTCGCCGCCAGGCCGGTAGAAGTCCGACCACCGCGTGACGCGGGCATGGGTCTGATAGTCCTCGACCCGTGCCTGGGGCCGTGCGTACGGCACAATGATCAACTGCTCCAGGGACGGCAGGCGCGCGAGAATTTCATTGAGCTTGGCGGTCTGGTCGATGTCTTTACCGGCATAGCGGTAGCCCGCGCAGGTGATCAGCACCTTGGGTTCGATCTGGCCAAATCGGTCAATCACACCCTGGGTGCCGAAGTCCGGCGATGAACACGACCAGATCGCCCCGAGGCTGGTGGTGGCAAGCATGCCCACCAGGGTTTGCCAAGTGTTGGGCATGCACGCGGCGACGCGGTCGCCCTGAGTGACACCGGCAGCCCGCAAGCTTTTTTGCAGGCCGGCGACATGTTCGGCGAGTTCGGCGTAGGTCAATTGTTCGCGTTGGCCGTCTTCGCTGATGGCCACCACGGCCGGGTGATCATCGCGCCGGCGCAACAGGTGCTCGGCAAAGTTCAGGGTCGCGCCGGGAAACCACTGGGCGCTGGGCATCTCGGCGTCTTCGATCAGCACTGCGCTGGGCGGGCTGCGAAACTGCACGTCGAAGAACGCCACGATCGCCCGCCAGAAGTCCGGGCGCTGGTCGATGCTCCACTGGTGCAGGGCCGGGTAGTCGCTGAGCTGCACGCTGTAGCGGTCATTGATAAAGCGCCGGAACTGGTCCATCCGCGTGTTGGCGATGCGCTCCGGGGAGGGTTGCCAGAGGATCTCGGACATAGGCAGGTCTCTTTTTATGTATTAATTCATCCAGACAACACCGGGCCAATGTGGGAGGGGGCTTGCCCCCGATTGCGGTGTGTCAACCACCCGATGTATCAACTGGCACTGCCTCATCGGGGGCAAGCCCCCTCCCACATTTTGAATGCCAGTGTCCGCTGTTACTGGGCCAGCCAGCCGCCGTCGATATTCCACGCGGCGCCGCGCACTTGGCTGCCGGCTTCGCTGCACAAGAACAGCACCAGTTCACCCAACTGCGGCGGCGTCACAAACTCCAGCGACGGCTGCTTCTCCGCGAGCAAATCATGCTGCGCTTGTTGCGGGTCGACACCGTTGGCCGCGCGATCATCGATCTGCTTCTGCACCAGCGGCGTCAGCACCCAGCCAGGGCAAATCGCGTTGCAGGTGACGTTGCTGGTGGCCGTTTCCAGCCCGACCACTTTGGTCAAGCCAATCACGCCATGCTTGGCCGCCACGTACGCCGCCTTGCCCACCGAACCGACCTGGCCATGCACCGAGGCGATGTTGACGATACGCCCCCAGCCCTTGGCCTTCATCCCCGGCAGGCTCAAACGCGTGCTGTGGAACACCGACGACAGGTTGATCGCGATGATCGAGTCCCAGCGCTCGGCGGGGAAGTCTTCGACCGCCGCCACGTGCTGGATGCCGGCGTTGTTGACGAGGATGTCCACGCCGCCGAACTCACGCTCGGCGTAAGCGATCATGTCGGCGATCTGCGCCGGGTCGCTGACGTCGGCCGGGTGGTGGCCGACCTTGCCGCCGAAGGCCTGCACCTGGGCGATGACCGCACTGGTATCGCCGAAGCCGTTGAGGATCAGGTTGGCGCCGGCCTTGGCCAGGCTCAGGGCGATGCCCAGGCCGATGCCGCTGGTGGAACCGGTGACCAGGGCGGTCTTGCCGTTCAATGTCGTCATGAAAACCTCACACAATGCCGGTGGCATAGAAAGTACCGATCACCACGAACACCGCGAGGGTCTTGATGATCGTGATGCCGAAAATGTCCTTGTAGGCTTCGCGGTGGGTCAGGCCGGTGACCGCCAGCAGCGTGATCACCGCGCCGTTGTGGGGCAGGGTGTCCATGCCGCCGCTGGCCATGGCCGCGACGCGGTGCAGCACTTCAAGGGGGATATTGGCCGCATGGGCCGCCGAAATAAAGCTCTCGGACATGGCCGCCAGGGCGATGCTCATACCGCCGGAAGCAGAGCCGGTGATACCGGCCAGCAGGGTCACGGTGATCGCCTCGTTGACCAGCGGGTTGGGGATGCCCTTGAGCCAGTCCGCCAGCACCAGAAAGCCCGGCAGCGAGGCGATCACCGCACCAAAGCCGTATTCCGACGCGGTGTTCATCGCCGCCAGCAGCGCACCGCTGACCGCACTTTTACTGCCTTCGGCGAGTTTGCTTTTGATCGCCGACCAGCCAAACACCAGCACCATGACGATGCCCACCAGCAATGCGGCCTGCACCGCCCAGATCGCCGTCAGCTTGGCGATTTCGGTGGTCACCGGCGTGCTCATCCCCGGCAAGCTGAGGCTGTGGGTCTTGCCGTACCACTGCGGGATCCAGTGGGTGAACAACAGGTTCATCACGCCCACCAGGATCAGCGGCGACAGCGCGATCCACGGGTTGGGCAGGGTGAGGTTTTCGGCGGTTTCCGGCTCGTTGCGCAGATCGGTGCCATAACCTTCACCGGCACGTTGCGCCTTGTTGCGCTGGCGCGCCAGGTACAGCATGCCGGCGCAGAACACGAAGATCGTACCGATCAACCCCAGCCAGGGCGCGGCCCAGGCCGTGGTGTTGAAGAACGTGCTGGGGATGATGTTCTGGATCTGCGGCGTGCCGGGCAGGGCGTCCATGGTGAACGAGAACGCGCCGAGGGCGATGGTCGCCGGGATCAGGCGCTTGGGGATATTGCTCTGGCGGAACATCTCCGCCGCGAACGGGTACACCGCAAACACCACCACGAACAGCGACACGCCGCCGTAGGTGAGCAGGGCGCAGACCAGCACGATCACCAGCATCGCCTGGCGCGTGCCGAGCAAGCGGATCGCCGCCGCCACGATCGAGCGTGAAAAGCCCGACAGCTCGATCAGCTTGCCGAACACCGCGCCAAGCAGGAACACCGGAAAGTACAGTTTGATGAAGCCAACCATCTTCTCCATGAACACCCCGGTAAACGCAGGGGCGACGGCGGAAGGGTCAGTGAGCAGGACAGCGCCGAGGGCGGCGATGGGGGCAAACAGGATAACGCTATAGCCACGGTACGCAGCCAGCATCAGCAGCGCGAGGGCTGCCAGGGCAATGATCACACTCATGGTGTGTCTCCATCGAATTGTTATTTTTGTGGGGTGAGGCTTTGGAGAAGGGCTATAGCGAGATGTGTGCCAATTATTTAAGTGGTTGAAAAATATAGATAATCTTTGGTGGATGGTATGCCGTTTCAGCTACTGTCTCTAAATTGAGACAAATGATGAACCAATGTGGGAGGGGGCTTGCCCCCGATGGCTGTGTTTCAGTTGCTTGGGAGTTGACTGACACCTGTCTCTTA
>NZ_JAIOKW010000054.1:0-30083 GCF_020093335.1 Pseudomonas fluorescens group sp.
GGCGGGTTGTGGGCGATGATCGAACGAAAGTTGCCGGGCCGGACTCATGAGGTTCGGCCCGGTTTTCGGGGCTCAGTGCAGGGTGTTCAAACTGGTCCACGGGATGGCGGGCAGAAATTTCTGGCAGGCGAGGGTTGCGGCCACCATTGCCATCAAGAACACCACTTGCAGCGGGCTCCAATAAGCCCAGTGCAACCCTTTGATCCACGGAATCCTGGCATTGAAGTTTTCGTTGACCTTGCCGATTCGCCGCGAGTGGAACAGGCTGATCAGGATCATGCCCAGGTAGGTCAGCATGCCCATGACCCCGAGAATGTAGCCAAACACCAGTAGCATCACCAATTGGGGAATACCATGGCGTAGCACGAGTCTGAACTGGCGGACGCTGAGCCGCTTGGGCAACAGGCGTTCGCTGATCCACAGGTCCTGGACGATCAGGCGTGAGGTGAAGTCGGCCCATAATTGGGCGCCGCGCAGGGCGCAGAGCGCGGGAATGACCGACAGCAGGATAAACAAAAAGAATTTGGCCGGCAGTGAGGTGTCGAGGACTTGATGAAAGGCCAGGCCGTTGGCCAGGGCTAATCCGGCCCAGACTCTGATCCAGCTATCAAGGGTCACCCCACGCGGCAGGAATTTTCGCCAGAAGAAAACGTGCGAATCCGGCAGTCGTTCCAGCAAGTCCGGGTAGCGCCAGGTCAGCACTTCAGACAGGTGTCGCGTGGCATTCCACGCATTCTCATCAAAGCCTGCGACCAAGCGGTATTGTTCCTTCACGCTCATCGGCGTAAGCAACAGGCGCGCCGCCAACGCATCGGCAGAGGTGCGGCGGGTGTCGTTTGCCGTGTCTTGCAGGTTGACGAAGAAGCTTTCCTGCTCACAGCGCGACACCAATTCGCGCCACATCCACGCCGGTTCCGGGTACACACCTTTCTGGTCGTCCCAGCCGAACGCCTGGCACACGCGTTCGAACAGCGGCACGCTCCACTGTGTGTCATGCAGCAGCTGCAGGAGGATGCGTTGCCACTGCTGTTGCAGGTCGAACACACGCAGCCAGGGCTGGTTGTTGTACTGCGTCAGTTGGGTGATGAACTCGCGCTCGGCCTTTTGCTCCAGCAGTTCCTGCAAGGTGCGGCGGTAGTCCTGCAGCAGTTCGCCGCTCAGCGCGTCGTGCTGCCACGGCGTCATGGCGACCTGTTGCCAGGGCGTCAGCCATTCCAGGTGGTTTGCTGCCCAACGGGCGATGGCGCTGCGTTCGCCTGGCGCTTCGAAACAATGGCGCAACAGGCCGGCCTGGAACGCATCGGCACAATTTTGTTGCCGGGCCTGGGCCCAGCGTTCATCGAGGTTGTGCGCGTTAAGGCCGTCGAGCAACGCCTGGGCCGGGTCCGGTGCAGGCGTCTGGAAAGGCGCAGGGCTGACGGGGCTGATGTTCATCAGCTCGGCCAGGTCATTCAGGTTGCCGTAGGTTGCTTCGACCACGGGCGCCTGGACGCTCTCTTGCTCTTCTTCACAGTCCGCCCGCCAGCGTGCGTAGGCCAGCGCTTGTTCATAGGCTTCGCGCAGTCGCTGGAAGCCGGCCGCATCGTCATCCGGGCGGCAGTTTTTCAACAGCCGCGCATAGGTGCGCTTGATGGTGCGCTCGTCGGCGTCTTCCGGCAGTTGCAGTACGGTCCAACACTCCATGTCGTATTCCCTCAGCGCCAGAAACCGTTGTCGAGCTGCTCAAGTTGTCGGGTCAGTTCGCTGCGGGCTTCGCGGATGCGGCGTTCGTCCTGGGTGTCGAGCACTTGCTGGAACTGCGCGGCCCAGTGCCCGAGCTGCTCGCGCAGTTCGCCGAGATTTTCCTGGTAGAGGCGCTCGAGGCGCGCCGTCAGCACGGTGTTGACCTGCTGGTCGCGCGGGTGAACCTTCAACTGCGCCAGCGCTTGCAGGCGTTGCTGGATCTCGTCGGGGCTGAGCACGCCGGGGTTGTTCTCGATCACCAGCGAGTGTTGCTCGCCGGTCAGCGGGATATTCACCTGCGCTTCCAGCAGACCGTTGTTGTCGTAGGTGAAGCGCACGTCCAACGACACTTCACCGGCCTTGCGCTTGGGCACTGGGATGTCCAGTTGGCCCAGCTCGATGTTGTCTTTGACCAGGCGACTTTCGCCCTGGTAGATCTTCAGCAGGACGCGGGTCTGGTCGTCGTACAGGGTGACCACGCTTTTGACCCGGCTCACCGGCACGCTGCTGTTGCGTTCGATCAGCGGCAGGTAGTGGCCGCTTTCGATATGGCCACCGTACTGGTTTGAGGTTTCGATGCCGAGGGTATAGGGGCAGACGTCGGTCAGCACCACTTCTTCCAGTGCCGCGGAGCGCGCCTTGAGTGCCGCTTGGATCGCGGCGCCGTGGGCGACCACCTGGTCCGGGTCGAGGCTGATGGACGGGAAGCGGCCGAACAGGCCGGCGGCGAGCTTGCGCACCAACGGCATGCGCGTGGTGCCGCCCACCAGCAGGATTTCATCCAGGTCGCTGACACGAATCCGCGCATCCCGCAGGGCCCGCTCGATCGGCGCACGCAGGCGCTCCAGCAGCGGCGTGTAGAGCTTGGCCAGCTCCTGCTGGGTGATGGTTTTTACCCACTGCTGGCCGTCGACACGCAGGGCGAACTCGGCGCTGTCATCCTGGCCAAGGGCTTTGCGCACGCGTTCGGCTTCGCGGCGCAGGGCTTGCAGCACGCTGCGGGTGGGCGGGAAGCCTTGGGCATTGCGTTGGCTGTCGACGAAGTGTTCCAGCAACAGGGTGTCGAAGTCTTCGCCGCCGAGGAAGTTGTCACCGGCGCTGGCGCGCACTTCCATCACGCCGTCGAACAGCTCGATGATCGACACGTCGAAGGTGCCGCCGCCGAGGTCGAAGACCAGGAACGAGGTTTCTTTATCGCGCTGATGCAGGCCGTAGGCGAGGGCGGCAGCGGTGGGTTCGTTGATCAGTTTTTCAACGTTGAGCCCCGCCAGTTCACCGGCAATGCGTGTGGCTTTGCGTTGGCCGTCGCTGAAATAGGCGGGCACGCTGATCACGGCGTCGGTGACGGTGTGGCCGTAGGTGCGCTCGATGTCTTCCTTGAGGCTTTTGAGCACCAGCGCGGAGAGTTCTTCCGGGCGAAACGAGCGATCGCCCAGGCGCACTTCGGTGGCACTGCCCATGTAGCGCTTGAACAGCGAAGTGGTCAGGTGCGGGTGGGTGTGCAAGCGCTCTTTGGCTGCCTGGCCTACCAGGACACGGCCTTGATCATCCAGCCCGACCACGCTGGGGGTCAGCAACTGGCCAAGGGCATTGGGCACTAATTCGGCGGCATCACCGCGCCAGACGGCCGCGAGACTGTTGGTGGTCCCCAGGTCGATTCCTACGATCATTACGACAAGCTCCCTCTGTGGTCTGTAAGAATCTGTAACCAATTTTATCCTGAAAGGTTGGGCGAAAAGCAAGGCAACCTACGTTCGCGCCAAAAACGGGCATAAAAAAACCGCTTCCGGTGAGGGAAGCGGTTTTTTGTTTACGCCAGCATCAGAACAACTTCAGTGCCGGTGCTTCTTCTTTCAACGGCTCGTTCTTCGCGGTCTGCTCGTTCCAGCCACCGCCGAGGGCCTTGTACAGGTTGACCTCGCTGGTCAGCTGCGCCAGGCGGTCAGTGATCAGCGATTGCTGGGCACTGAACAGTTGGCGCTGGGCATCGAGGAACGTCAGGTTGCTGTCGACACCAATGCGGTAGCGACGCTCGGCCAGGCGGTAGTAATCCTGGTTGGCCGCGACGAAGCCACGCTGGGCCTCCAACTGCTGCTTGTAGGTTTCACGCGAGGCGAGGCCGTCGGAGACTTCCTGGAAGCCGGTCTGGATCGCCTTCTCGTAGTTCGCCACGTTGATCTCTTTCTGGATCTTCGAGTAGTCCAGGCTGGCGCGCAGGCTGCCGGCGTTGAAGATCGGGATGTTGATCTGCGGGGCGAACGACCAGGTGCCCGAGCCGCCTTTGAACAAGCCGCCGAGGTCCGGGCTCAGGGTGCCGGCGTTGGCCGTCAAACTGATGCTCGGGAAGAACGCGGCACGGGCCGCGCCGATATTGGCGTTGGCGGCCTTGAGGTTGTACTCGGCCTGCAGGATGTCGGGACGACGTTGCAGCAAGTCCGACGGCAACCCGGCCGGTACTTCGCTGAGCAGGTCATCCGACAGCGGCTTGCTGGCGATATTCGCCGGCAGGCCGGTGCCCAGCAGCAGGGTCAGGCTGTTTTCGTCCTGGGCGACCTGGCGGGTATACCGGGCAAGCTGTACGCGGGCGTTTTCTACCGAGGTACGCGCCTGGCTCAGATCGAGGGCCGAGGCCACGCCGACTTCGTTGCTGCGCGAGGTGAGCTTGAAGCTCTGCTCGAACGCGCCCAGGGTGTCCTGGGTCAGCTTGAGCAGTTCCTTGTCGGCTTGCCAAGTCAGGTAGGCGTTGGCCACGCTGGCCACCAGGCTGATCTGGGTGCTGCGGCGTGCTTCTTCAGTGGCGAAGTACTTCTGCAGCGCTTCTTCACTCAGGCTGCGCACACGGCCGAACAGGTCCAGCTCATAGGAGCTGATCCCGAGGGTGGCCGAATACTGGCTGGTGATGTTCGCTTCGCCGGTCTGCGAGGCACGTGCCGGCACACGCTGGCGGCTGCCGCTGCCATTGGCCGACACGGCCGGGAACAGGTCGGCACGCTGGATGCGGTACTGCGCGGCATACGCGTCGATGTTCAGGGCCGCGACGCGCAGGTCACGGTTGTTCACCAGTGCGGTCTGGATCAGCTGTTGCAGGGCAGGGTCATGGAAAAACTGCTTCCAGCCCTGCTCGGCAGCGGCCTGGCTCGGCGCCTGGGCCGACGAATACGCCGGCCCCTGCGGGAACTGTGCCGCTACCGGCGCCTCAGGGCGCTGGTAGTCAGGTATCAGCGAGCAGCCACTGAGCACGAATGCCGTGACGGCTAGGGAAAGTAGCGACTTGCTCATTGGCCAGCCTCTTTAGGAGTTTGCTTGGTTTCTTTCGGTTTACGGTCGCCGATGGCGGACACGGTTGCGAAGAACAACGGTACCCAGAAGATCGCCAACACAGTGGCCGTGATCATACCGCCAATTACGCCAGTACCGATTGCGTGCTGGCTGCCTGAACCGGCGCCCGAGGAGATCGCCAGCGGCAGTACGCCGAGGATGAACGCCATCGACGTCATGATGATCGGCCGCAGACGCATGCGGGACGCCTCGATGGCCGCCTCGACGATGCCTTTGCCTTGTTCGTGGAGTTCTTTGGCGAATTCCACGATCAGGATGGCGTTCTTCGCCGCCAGGCCCACCGTCACCAATAGGCCCACCTGGAAGAACACGTCGTTGGACAACCCACGCATGCTGGTCGCGATCAACGCGCCCACGACACCCAGTGGCACGACCAGTACGACCGCAATCGGGATCGACCAGCTTTCGTACAGTGCTGCGAGGCACAGGAACACCACCAGCAGCGACAAGGCGTACAACGCAGGTGCCTGGGAGCCGGACAAACGTTCTTCGTACGACAGGCCGGTCCACGCATAACCAATGCCCGCAGGCAGTTGCTTGGCGATACGTTCGACTTCGGCCATGGCGTCACCGGTACTGTAGCCCGGTGCCGGAGTGCCGAGGATTTCCATCGCCGCTACCCCGTTGTAGCGCGAGAGTTTCGGCGAACCGAAGATCCACTTGCCCGACGCGATGGCCGACAACGGCACCATCTTCCCGGAGTCGCTGCGCACGTACCATTTGTTCAGGTCTTCAGGCGACATGCGGCTGGCGGCTTCACCTTGCACGTACACCTTCTTCACTCGACCACGGTCGATGAAGTCGTTGACGTAGCTGCCACCCAGGGCAATTGCCAGGGTCTGGTTGATGTTCGACAGCGTGATGCCTTGGGCGCTGGCCTTCTCGTCGTCGACGGTAAGCTCGTATTGCGGCTCATCGTTTACGCCGTTGGGGCGCACACCGGCCAGGATCTTGCTCTGGGCCGCCATGCCCAGGAACTGGTTACGGGCCGCCATCAACTTCTCATGGCCGACACCGCCCTGGTCTTGCAGGAACACATCGAAACCGGTGGCGTTGCCCAGTTCCAGTACAGACGGTGGAACGATGGCAAATACCATGGCGTCCTGGAATGTCTGCATGAAGTAGCCCTGGGCGCGCTTGGCGATTTCAAATACCGAGGTGGACGCATCGCGTTCATCCCACGGCTTGAGCATCACGAAGGCCAGGCCCGAACTTTGGCCACGACCGGCGAAGTTGAAGCCGTTGACGGTAAACACCGATTTCACGCCTTTGCCTTCGCCCGGCTCGCCTTCCTTGTCATTGAGCAGGTAGCTACGCATGTCATCGATGACTTTCTGCGTACGTTCAGCCGAAGAGCCTACAGGCGTCTGCACCTGGGCAAAGATCACGCCCTGGTCTTCATCGGGCAGGAACGCGGCAGGAATGCGCATGAACAGCCAGATCATGCCGGCGAAGATCAGCGCGTACACCAGGAACGCCGGGATCTTGTGCTTGATCATGTTGCCCACGCCGCGCTCGTAGCTCAGTACGCCACGGTCGAAGGTGCGGTTGAACCAGCCGAAGAACCCACGCTTGGGTTGGCCGTGTTTTTCCGGGTCGATCGGCTTGAGCATGGTGGCGCACAAGGCCGGGGTGAAGATCAGCGCAACCAGTACCGACAACGCCATGGCCGAAACGATGGTGATGGAGAACTGTTTGTAGATCACACCGGTAGAGCCGCCGAAGAATGCCATGGGCAGCAGTACCGCCGACAGCACCAGGGCAATACCCACCAGGGCGCCCTGGATCTGGCCCATGGACTTGACCGTCGCCTCCTTGGGCGACAGGTGTTCCTCGGCCATGACCCGCTCGACGTTTTCCACCACGACGATGGCATCGTCCACCAGCAAGCCGATGGCCAGGATCATGCCGAACATGGTCAAGGTGTTGATGGTGAAACCGAACGCCGCCAGGATCCCGAAGGTACCCAGCAATACCACCGGTACGGTCATGGTGGTGATGATGGTGGCGCGGAAGTTCTGCAGGAACAGGAACATCACCAGGAACACCAGCACGATCGCTTCGACCAGGGTGTGCACTACACCTGAGATCGATTCGGTCACAACAGGCGTGGTGTCATACGGCACCACCGCCTTCATGCCTGGCGGGAAGAACGGCTCCAGGGACGCCACGGTGGCACGGATGGCCTTGGCGGTGTCCAGGGCGTTGGCGCCGGAAGCCAGTTTGATCGCCATACCGGAAGCCGGGTTTCCGTTGAACTGCGCGCTGATGCTGTAGTTCTGGCCGCCCAGTTCGATACGGGCGATGTCATGCAGGCGAACCTGGGAACCGTCGGCATTGACCTTCATCAGGATGTTGCCGAATTGCTCGGCCGTCTGCAGACGGGTCTTGCCGATGATGGTTGCGTTCAGCTGGTTGCCGGGCAGGGCAGGCAGGCCGCCCAATTGACCGGTGGCGACCTGGACGTTCTGCGCGGAGATGGCGGTGCTGACGTCGACCGGGGTCAGCTGGAAGTTGTTCAGCTTGGCCGGATCCAGCCAGATACGCATGGCGTACTGCGAGCCGAAGACCTGGAAGTCACCCACACCCGCGGTCCGCGAGATCGGGTCCTGGATGTTGGACACGATGTAGTTGGACAGATCGTCCTTGGTCATGCTGCCGTCTTCCGACACCAGACCAATCACCATCAGGAAGTTCTTCACCGACTTGGTGACGCGGATACCCTGCTGCTGCACTTCTTGCGGCAACAGCGGCGTCGCCAGGTTCAGCTTGTTCTGCACCTGAACCTGGGCGATGTCCGGGTTGGTACCCTGGTTGAACGTCGCGGTGATGGTCATGCTGCCGTCGGAGTTACTGTCCGAGGCGACATAACGCAGGTTGTCGATACCGTTGAGTTGTTGCTCGATCACCTGCACCACGGTGTCCTGCACGGTTTGTGCGGACGCGCCTGGGTAGGTCACCTGGATATCGATGGCGGTTGGCGCGATGGCCGGGTACTGGTTGATGGGCAACTTCAAGATCGACAGTGCCCCGACCAGCATGATCACCAGGGCAATTACCCAGGCGAAAATGGGACGGTCGATAAAAAATTTCGACATGGATTACTCCCCTTTGCCAGCAGCGGCAGCAGGAGCGGCAGTACCGGCAGGCTTGGCGTTGTCAGCCTCCTTGACCTTGACCTCGGCGCCCGGCTTGACGTACTGCAAGCCTTCGGTGATCACACGGTCACCGGCGTTCAAGCCTTTTTCCACCAGCCAGTAGGCGCCGGCGGTACGGTTGGCCACCAGTTCACGCTGCTCGACCTTGTTGTCGGCATTGACGATCAGCGCCGTCGGGGTGCCCTTGAGGTCGCGGGTTACGCCCTGCTGTGGCGCCAGGATGGCCTTGCTGTTCACGCCGGCTTGCAACTGGGCGTGCACGAACATGCCCGGCAGCAGGGTGTGGTCAGGGTTGGGGAACACTGCGCGCAGGGTCACGGAACCGGTGGTCTGGTCGACCGACACTTCGGAGAACTCCAGCTTGCCGTCCTGGCCGTAGTCGCTGCCGTCTTCCAGGGTCAGCTTGACCTTGGCGGCATTGGCGCCGGCTTTTTCCAGTTGGCCGCTTTCCAGGTCGCGGCGCAGCTTCAGCATTTCAGCGGAAGACTGCGTGACGTCGACGTAGATCGGGTCCAGTTGTTGGATGACGGCCATGGAGTCGGCCTGGCCGTTGCTGACCAGCGCGCCCTCGGTCACCGAAGAACGGCCGATACGCCCGGAGATCGGCGCGAACACTTTGGTGTAGCGCACGTTGATCTGGGCGGTTTGAACGTTTGCTTCTGCGGTCATGCGGTTGGCGACGGCGGTGTCGTATTCCTGGCGGCTGACGGCTTGCTCATCGACCAACTGCTTGTAGCGGTCGGAGATGGACTTGGTCTGGGTCAGGCTGGCCTGTGCGCTTTTCAGGGTGGCTTCATACACCGACGGGTCGATCTGGTAGAGCTGTTGCCCTTCCTTCACGTCCGCGCCTTCCTTGAACAGACGCTTGAGAATGATGCCGTTGACCTGCGGGCGAACTTCCGCGATGCGATAGGCCGTGGTGCGGCCTGGCAACTCGGACGTCAGGGTAAAGGCTTGCGGTTGAATAGTGACCACGCCGACCTGAGGGGTTTGAGCGGGCGGAGCCGCTTCTTCCTTTTTACATCCGCTGAGCAGCGATGCCAGGGCGACGGCAGTGACCAGAGCGGTAACAGCTGGCTTAAGTTGCATGAAGATCCTCGGGTCAGGCGCGCAGGGTGCGCACAAGAAGTGTGGAAGGGTAAAAAACAAGCTGTGAGTGGATAAGTAGCTTGCTACGCAATATACTTACGTTCATGGTTGTTTGTAAACTCTTGACAGGCTTCGCGGAGTGTTGACAAAGCAACGCCCGAAGCCTCGATTCCATTACGTTCGGCACCCATGACGGTGTCGTCCCACAAATATTCGGATGATCGTTTACGTCTATTAACGTTGCGTTAACGATAGCCCCCAGTGTCCTGATTGAGGTTTTACTGCCATGGTTCGTCGCACCAAAGAGGAAGCTCAGGAAACGCGCAGCCAAATTCTCGACGCCGCCGAGCAAGCCTTCTATGAACGCGGCGTTGCGCGCACCACGCTGGCGGACATTGCCGCGCTGGCCGGTGTGACGCGGGGCGCCATCTATTGGCATTTCAGCAATAAATCCGATCTGTTGCAGGCGTTGCTCGATACCTTGCATGAGCCGCTGGACGAACTGGCCCGCGCCAGTGAAAGCGAGGATGAACTCGACCCGCTGGGCTGCATGCGCAAGCTGTTGATTCATCTGTTCCATCAAGTGGCCCTGGACCCGAAAACCCGGCGCATCAATGAGATCTTGTTTCATAAGTGCGAATTCACCGATGAAATGTGCGACATGCGCCGCCAACGCCAGACCCACAGCCTGGAATGCAACCTGCGCATCGGCCTGACATTGCGTAACGCGGTCCATCGCGGGCAACTTCCGGAAAACCTCGATACCACCCGTGGCGCGGTGTGCATTCACGCCTACATCAATGGGCTGATCGGCCAGTGGCTGCTGGTCCCCGACAGCTTCCAGTTACATCAGGAGGCGGAACGCTGGGTGGATGCAGGGCTGGACATGCTGCGCTGGAGCCCCAGCCTGCGCAATTGAGACAAAATGCGTAATTGCATCAGGTTGTGTCAACAGTAAAGCCCAAGGACCGTCAATCGTCCTTCTGCCTGATGGTGGGGTGACTTTATATACGGGCTGGCGGGCGGTTGATAGGTAGCCGCCTAAGTATTTTGTAGCGATTTTGTTGCAGGGCTGTGAAGGAGTGTTTCCTAGCCCCCATGAAAAAGCCCCGGTTCCTGCGAGCCGGGGCTTTTTCGTTTCAGCACAATACATGCCCTGTCTGAAGCCTGACGCCGTGTCGTATTACTGGGCAATCAGAGTACGACCTCCGCGTAGCATATTGTTTTCGTGCATACAACTGGTCGAGTGGACAGGTGTTTGGTTTTTCTTGCCTTGCTAGTGTCCGCATCCAAGACGGACAACCGTAATAGCAACGAAAAACCTACGGCGATGAGGGGAACTCTAATGGGTGTGGAAAGTGTGTTTGATGAGTTCATTATTGACTATGAGAAAATCCACGAAGCGTACTGGACCAATACGTTAAGTGAGTACGAGCTTAAACGCTGGCATGAAATGCAGCTTAGAACAGTCTTGCATCATGTCAAAAATAAGTCTGAGTTCTATGCCAGGCACTTCAAAGATATCGATGTGGACGGCATCACTCTGTCGGATCTTGGCGCTTTACCCTTTACCACAAAGGATGATTTGCGAGAGTCCATGATGGACATTCTCTCCGGTGCGTTGGAAGACAGCATTTATTATTATGAAACAACGGGCACCACCGGCCCGGCAACTCCGTGCCCTCGGGATAAAAAAGAAAGCTATGCCAGTAACAAACAACTGTCTATGGCTTATCGGGCTGTGCTGGAGAAGCATTTCCCTAACGAGAAGACCGTTGTTGGCATCATGGGCCCGACTGAAGTGCATTCGTTTGGCGATACCTTGGGTGATGTCTGTCATCAACTTGGAGTGTGTAACGCCAAGATCTGGCCGCATTCCCCGGTGATCGGATATCCCAAGACCCTGCAGTTGATGAAGGACTTGCGCATCGGCGTGGTCGCGTCGGCGCCGGGGCTGCTGCTGGCGCTGGCCAAGGAGGCCGAACGGCTGGGTTTCAACCCGCGCGAGGACTTTCATCTGCGTGCGTTCATGATGAGTGGCGAGCTGTGTACGCCCGCTTTGAAAAACAATTTGTACAGCCTCTGGGGGTGTGAAGCCTACAACAGTCTGTATGGCTCGCAGGAGGCAATGATCATTGCTGCTGCCAACGCCAGCGACCAACTGATGCCGCACCGCCTCAACTACATCATCGAGGTGCTGAACCCGCAGACGGGTGAAAGCCTGGGCGACAGTGGGGAAGGCGAACTGTGCGTGACCATGCTGATCGCCGGCGTGAAACCGTTGATCCGCTACCGCACGGGCGATTTGGTCTGTATTCAAAAAAATCCGAAAAATCCGATCTCCCAGGCGCAGGTCATGAAGGTCGTCGGGCGCGTGAAAGATGCGATGACCCTCAATGGCAAGGCGTTCACAGCGGGTCATATAGAGCAGGCGCTGCTTGAGGGCGTAGAGCAATGCCTGGGCTATCAAATCGTTATCAACTGCGTGAACGGCAGGGACACGGTGATTGCCAAGATGGAAATGTCCAAGTTCTATGAAGGTGATCGCAGCCAATTGACCTTGTTGATTCGTGAGCGTGTACGTGAGCGCCTGGGTGTCGATGCGACCATCATGGTGGTCGATGACCTGGATGACCACGTGAACCTGGGCAGTTGGTTCAGCTGGAAAGAAGCGCGAATTATCGATCAGCGCAATCGATAGGGGGTTGCATTGCCTGTCTTTACGCGGCCTGCTACCCGGCAGACGTTTCCCGCTTGATTGCGCTGGCGCCTGCAGGGTTGCCCGCGGCACAGCTGAGCCCGGCGATGAGCGAGTTTCTTGAGTCCGGGCGACATCCCTTCGGCTACCGAACGGTGGACGAACTGCAGGGCTTGTGGGCGACCGTGTTTACTCGGCCCCCCAAGGTTCCGGCGTTTCTGGCAAGGGCGCTGGCCATCAAGGGGGCGCTGCGTTATGCGAGGGTCGGGAAAATACTGAGTGACTTTCAGGGGGCCGGACTGTATCCGCTGCAGCTGCGATTGAAGCAGGTTGAAGCCCCGACCTTGATAGTGTGGGGGCGCAATGATCGCGTGTTTGATGTTTCGTGCCTGCACGCGGCCTACAGTCTTTTACCGCAGGCAAGCATTTGTATCATCGAGGAGGCAGGGCATGTTCCGTACCTGGAGTGTGCCGAGCAAACTGTGGACGCGCTCAAGCGTTTCTTGTCTGATGAGCGTTGCCCGCACGCCGGTGTGAGTACCTATAAAACGTAGGTAATAGAGGTTGACCCTTAATAATCCTATGAGTAGTATCCAACGGGCATTCGGGAATTAACCCTGCAATGCCCTCAAGACACAGGAAGTCTTAAATGTACTACCGACTATCAGTGCTGAATAACACCTTCGGATCTTGCTCCGAATCCAACACTGCCCATCTTTCGGTTTTCAAAAGCAATATCTGGCGTCGCTAATCCTGCGACCGTCGGTGTCTTGCTGTCTGTTTCAGTCAAACACCCCCCAAGAGTGATTCATTAATAGCCGAACGCTGTTATTCGATCTTTCGTGGCTGTTCCCATGGAAATCGTAATGCGCGAAGGGTGCGCTGAAGTTGTGTCTCTTTTTTGAGTCTCAACTTTTGCCGGCCTTGAGTGGGCGTGTGGTTGATGAGTCATTCATATCAATACTTAGAAAGTTGAACTGCCCAACAGTTTGAAGCGTCGCCCTGTGCGTTCGAATCTCTGTTGTATGGGCTGCTATCAAGAACAAGGAGTGATGTCATGCGTGGAATAACCACACCCGTGAGTGTCCAACTGCATAGTGAGCGTATGAAATGTGACCCGCTTGCCGTGTATGAGGCGGCGGCGAAAGTAGTGGGAGCTGACAAGACGTTTATTCTCGAATCGCTCTCTGGCCCCAGCCGCGATCGCAAGGCGACGATCATCGGAATAGAGCCTCTGCTGGCCGTAAAAATCTACGAGCGCCGTGCAACGCTTGAAGGCGATGAACCGCTGATCAATTACCTGAGAAATGCACTGTCGGAAAACGGAATAGTGGTGGACGCCGCCGGGTGCATAGCGATTGATTCAAGCGATTCCACCTGGGATTTATTGCGTGCGTTACAAGCGCCTTTTGACGTTCCACGCCAGACTCATCCCAGCCTGGCCTTTTTTGGTTACCTGTCATACGACTGCGTTCGGTTTGTCGAAGATATTCCTGACCTCACCGAGCGAACCAATGATTATCCGATCATTGCATTGACCGTGTTTCAGACGCTGATGTATTTCCACGCCAATGCAACAGTCGATGTCATGGTCAACAACAGTGCCCTGTGGGCGTCTCGCAGCACCGATGATTACGTCGCGTTGCTGGCGGATGCGGCCGGGATTCCGGCGGATGACACACCGATCAGTTACCCGTCGGTCACGGTCGCCCGCGATACGGTGCAAAAGGAGCAGTTCCTGGGATGGGTCGATAAGGCGCTGGAGCACATCCGCCAAGGTGACATCTATCAGATCCAGCTTGGTCATGAAGTGCAGGTGGATACGCCGGTCAAGCCGTTCGACGTCTATCGCGCGTTACGCAAGAACAACCCTTCGCCCTACATGTATCTGGCCAACCTGGGGGGAGTTGATCTGATCGGCGCAAGCCCAGAGTTATTCGTTCGTATCAAAGACGAACTGATTGAAATGCGGCCTATCGCCGGTACCGTGGGCAAGACACCGGGCATACCGTCCAGCGAATTGATCCTGAGCATGACGCGTTCTGAAAAAGAACGGGCCGAACATTTGATGCTGGTGGACCTGTGCCGCAATGATATCGGCCGAGTTTGCCAGCCAGGTTCACTTGAGGTGGACGAATTGATGTTGGTGGAGGAGTACTCCCACCTCTATCACATGGTGTCCAACGTGCGAGGGTTACTGCGAAAAGGCTTTGATGCCTTTGACGTGATCAAGGCCTCTTTTCCTGCTGGAACCATGACCGGAGCACCGAAGATCCGTGCCATGCAGATTATCGAAAGCATGGAAAAAAACCGCCGTGGCATCTATGCCGGAGCCGTCGGTTTGATTGGCTTCGACGGCAGTATCAATACCGCGCTCTGCATTCGCTCAGCGGTCCATAAGGATGGGACGTACTACCTGAGGGCTTCGGCGGGCGTGGTCGCCGACTCGGTGGCGGATAACGAGTGGACTGAAACTTTCCACAAGATGGGTTCCGTATACCGTGCTGTTACCGGAAAGGAGATGCTGCAATGAAAGTCTTCCTGATTGATGCCTATGACAGTTTTGTGTTCATTATCAGCCAGTACCTTGAGCAGCTGGGGTTGGAAACCCATGTGGAGCGCAATGATGTTCCGGACCTGATCCAGCGTATCGAAGCCTATGCTCCAGATTTTTGCGTCCTGGGGCCTGGCCCTGGCCATCCGCAGGATGCCGGCTATATCGAAGTCATCCAGCACTTCAAAGGGCGCCTGCCGATTTTGGGGGTATGCCTTGGGCACCAAGCCATCGGTCTGGCATTCGGCGGTTCGGTCATTCGGGCCGACCATGTGATGCATGGCAAGATCAGCACCATTGAGAACGATGGTTGTGGCGTCTACACCCACACCCAAGGGCGCTCGATCAAAGCGACCCGCTACCATTCGCTGATCATTGATCATCAGTGTCTGGCGCGGCAATTGGCCGTGACCTCCACCTCGACGGATGATGGATACATCATGGGTGTCCGGCATCTGGAGTATCCGATCGAGGGTGTCCAGTTTCATCCCGAGAGCATTTTGACGGAGAACGGCCTTGGCATATTCAGAAGCTTCATAGAGCAGCATTGTCGCCCATCAGGGTCATAAATGACGGGCACCGGGTCGACAGTGCTCGACCCGTTTTCAACACTAAGTTATGTCAGAAAGCTTCTATGGATGGCAGGGATTCATCGTGGGTGACTTATTTAAGTATAGAAAGGAAGGCGTACCGCCGAGGGTAGACTTCAAGCGCGTGTTGGATGATTTCTCCTTACTCGCCAATGACTTGCATCGTCGTGACTGGGAGCGTCACCTGCGTAAAATCCTGCGGCGCATCGGCTATGAACGCTACTTGTTGAGCTTGGGGCCTTCGACAACCCATGATCCCTTCAACAGAATCATGACGACTTACCCTTCTGACTGGCTGAAGCGGTACAAGGACGAAAACTTCATTCAAGTGGACCCCATCATCAGGCATTGCCGTCATCACTTTGCCCCGCTGTTTTGGGGGCGCGCACGCCTAAAGGCGAGAGGCTGTACCAACCGATTCTGGAAGGAACGGGAGGGGTATGGCCTATTACGAGGCGTGAGTATTCCCCTGCGGTTCAACGAGATGGCCGGATCACTCAATGTTGCTCAATGCGTGAGCGATACAGATGAACTTGCCGATGATCTGAATGGCCCGTTGGGCATGTTGTTTATGTTGATTCCGTTTTTATTGGAAGGCTCGCAGAAACACTTGAAAACTGTGGGCGAGCCACCCAGCAGCCTGACATTGCGTGAGTCCGAGGTGTTGAAATGGACCGGGGTGGGTAAAACGACGTGGGAAATGAGCTGCATCCTGGGTTGCTCGGAACGAACCATCAACTTTCATATCGCGAATGCAAGTCGCAAGTTGGGGTCTTTCAGTCGTCGGCAAGCCGTCGGTGTGGCGTTGGCGCAGGGGTTGATCTCGCTGTAGGTTGCCCATTTCAAATGGCACAGCGTGTTTTCAGTTGACGAGAAAAAAGCCCCGGCACTCATGCGCGGGGCTTTTCGTTTCGCTCGATTACATCAGAGAGCCAGCGTCGGATAGTCGATGTAACCCACTGGGCCTTTGCTATAGAAAGTATCTGGGCGGGCTTCGTTGAGCGGCGCATCGGCCTTCAAGCGAGCTGGCAAATCCGGGTTGGCAATGAACGGCACGCCCCAGGCCACGGCATCGGCTTTACCTTCGGCCAACCAGGCGTTGGCGCTGTCCTTGGTGAAACGTTCGTTGGCGATGTACGCGCCGCCGAAGGCTTTTTTCAGTTGTGGGCCGAGGCTGTCGGCGCCTTCTTTTTCACGCGAGCAGATGAAGGCGATGCCACGTTTGCCCAGTTCACTGGCGACGTAGGTGAAGGTTTCCGCCAGGTTTTCGTCGCCCATGTCGTGGGAGTCGGCACGGGGTGCCAGGTGCACACCGACGCGGCCGGCGCCCCAGACTTCGATGGCCGCATCGGTCACTTCCAGCAGCAGGCGTGCACGGTTTTCCAGGGAGCCGCCGTACTGGTCAGTGCGCTTATTGGTGCTGCTCTGCAGGAACTGGTCGAGCAGGTAACCGTTGGCGCCGTGGATTTCCACGCCGTCGAAGCCAGCGGCCTTGGCATTCTCGGCACCGGTGCGGTAGGCGTCGACGATGTCGGCGATTTCAGCGGTCTCCAGGGCGCGTGGGGTCGGGTAGTCGGCCAGAGGGCGCACCAGGCTGACGTGGCCTTTAGGCTGGATCGCGCTGGGGGCAACCGGCGTTTCGCCGTTCAGGTAGGACTCATGGGAAATACGGCCCACGTGCCACAGTTGCAGGAAGATCTTGCCGCCCGCGCCGTGCACGGCCTTGGTCACGTTGGCCCAGCCGCGCACCTGGTCGTTGGACCAGATGCCCGGGGTGTCCGGGTAGCCCACGCCCAGCGGCGTCACCGAGGTGGCTTCGCTGAGGATCAGCCCGGCGGAAGCGCGCTGCACGTAGTACTCGGCCATCAGCGCGTTGGGCACGCGACCGGCGTCGGCACGGCAGCGGGTCAGCGGCGCCATGATGATGCGGTTCGACAGTTCCAGGTCGCCCAGTTTGATCGGATCGAAAATAGTCGTCATGGGATAACACCCTTCTCTTTAAGTGGTTGATCAGTGGGTCGCAGGGGCCAGGTCGGCATCGCCGCTCTGACGGAAAGTAATCAAGGTCACCAGCAGCGCTAGAATCGCCAGGGCCGCTGCGGCCAACGGCACGCTGGTCAGGCCGAAACCGTGGGCGATCACACTGCCGCCGACCCAGGCGCCGAGGGCATTGCCGATGTTGAAGGCGCCGATGTTCAGGGTGGACACCAGGTTCGGTGCGGCTTTGCCGAAGGTCACCACGTTGATCTGCAGCGCGGGTACGGCGGCGAACGAGGCGGTGGCCCAGAGGAACAGGGTGATTTCGGTCGGAATCACCGCGACGCTGGTCCAAGTCAGGGCCGTCGAGACCACCGCCATGCTGACGAACACGCCGATCAGGGTGGCCGCCAGGCGCTTGTCCGCCAGCTTGCCGCCGATGATGTTGCCGACGGTGAGGCCCAGGCCGATCAACAACAGCGTCCAGGTCACGCCTTTGGGCGACACGCCGGTGACGTCGCCCAGCAGCGGCGCGACGTAAGTGAAGAGGGTGAACATCGACGCGGCAAACAGCGCGGTCATGCTCAGCGACAGCCAGATACCGGCGCCCTTGAGGGCTGCCAGTTCGGCGCGCATGTCGAGTTTCTCTTCATCACGTTTGGCGGGCAGGAAGCGGATCAGGCCGATCAACGCCACCACACCAATCACCGTCACCGCCCAGAAGGTCGAGCGCCAGCCGGCTTCCTGGCCGAGTGCGGTGCCCAGCGGTACACCGAGCACGTTGGCCAGGGTTAAACCGGTGAACATCAAGGCCACGGCCGAGGCACGCTTGTTGGCCGGCACCAGGTTGGCGGCGACCACCGATCCAATACCAAAGAACGCACCGTGGCACAGCGCGGTGACCACACGGGCAAACATCAGCACGTTGTAGTCACTGGCCAGGGCGCAGAGCAGGTTGCCGATAATGAAGATGCCCATCAACGCTACCAGGGCAGCCTTGCGTGGCAGCTTGGCGGTGGCCAGTGCCATGAAAGGTGCACCGATGGCCACGCCCAGGGCGTAGCCGGTGACCAGCCAGCCGGCGCCGGGAATCGACACGCCGAGGTCCGCCGCCACATCGGGTAGCAGGCCCATGATGACGAACTCGGTGGTGCCGATGGCGAAAGCGCTGAGGGCCAGTATGAGTAGCGAGAGGGGCATTATCGTTTCCTTGTTACAGCGCTGCGTTGTCGTCAGCGCTGAGTTCAGTGGTGAGCGCGGCGAGGAACGCCTGGATGGTTTCCTCGTTGCGTTTGAAAAAGTGCCACTGCCCGGCCTTCTGGCTGCTGATCAATCCCGCCCGTTGCAACGTCGCCAAGTGAGCCGACACCGTTGACTGGGACAAGCCGCAGCGCTGGTCGATCTGCCCGGCGCAGATGCCGTACTCGTGGTTGTGCAGTTGCTCGGGGAACTGCACTTTCGGGTCTTTGAGCCAGGTGAGGATGTCTCGTCGTACTGGGTGCGCCAGCGCTTTTATTATTTCGTCGAGGTCGATGGACATGGCAGGTGCTCGGTGTGGTGCAGCGTTATATCGCGATGAGGCGAACCTTAAATCGTTGTATCCCGATATACCAATATGATTTTGCTCTGAGGACAGGCCAAATCGGTATATCGGGTTATAACGATACGTTGTCGGCAGTGATAGACTGCGCGCCATGAATTATCTCGCACATCTGCACCTGGGCGGCCAACTTCCTGCGCAACTGCTGGGCAGTCTCTATGGCGACTTCGTCAAAGGGCGCCTGCAGGGCCAGTTCAGCCCGCAAATCGAAGCGGCGATCCAACTGCACCGCTCGATTGATCGTTTTACCGACAGCCACCCGCTGGTGGGGGAGGCATTGTCGCGCTTCAGCCTGACTCGCCGGCGCTATGCCGGAATCGTCCTCGATGTGTTTTTCGACCACTGCCTGGCGCGGGACTGGGCGCTGTATGCCGACCAGCCGTTGGAGCGCTTCACCTCGCAGGTGTACCGCGTGTTGGCGGCCGAGCCGCAATTGCCGGGGCGGCTGGCGCAGATTGCGCCGTACATGGCGGCGGATGATTGGTTGGGTTCTTACCGTGAGTTCGCGGTGATGGAGCAGGTGTTGCGGGGGATTTCGCGGCGGCTGACACAGCCGGAGGCGTTGGGGTTTGCAATGCAGGAGTTGCGTCAACTTTATGAGCCGCTTAGCGAAGACTTCCGGCTGTTCTATCCAGAGTTGCAGGCCTTTGCACGCAACCATCTGACCACTGAGGTCTAAAGGTGGGAGCTGGCTTGCCTGCGATTGCAGTCTGCCAGTTGATACATGTGTTGCTGACCCACCGCTATCGCAGGCAAGCCAGCTCCCACATTTTGATCGGTGTTCACTTTATTCAAGCGGCGAATGCTGGCCGTGCATCTACCTGCTCTGCTTCCGGCAACGGCCCAAACAACGCCTTTTGCACCGCCTGCTGCGCCTGATACGCCAGCGCCGCGCGTTCCTGCCCGGCGCAGGCAATCGGCTTGAGCACATGGATTTCCACATCGCCCTGATCATTGGCAAACAGACGCATCAGGTGCGACAGCAAATCATCATCGCCAATAAACGGTGCCAGCGGGTCTACCTGGCCATCACGCAAATAACGGATCGCCACCGGCTGCAGCGACACATCGGCATCGATCGCACTGGCCAGCAAGCGCCCGTGGAACGTACGCAGGCTGCGCCCGTCGGTGGTGGTGCCTTCGGGAAACATCAACAGCGGGTGCTGTTGTTCCAGATGGCGGGTCATCTGCTTGCGGATCAACTGGCTGTCGCCCGACCCTCGGCGGATAAACAAGCTACCGGCCTTGGCTGCCAACCAGCCCGCCACCGGCCAGGTACGCACTTCGGCCTTGGACAGAAATGACATCGGCGCCACGGCGCCCAGCAACGGAATGTCGGTCCATGACACGTGATTGCTCACCCACAGCATCGGCTGCGTCGGCAGCTCACCGTGCACCGTCACACGAAAGGGCAGGGCATTGGTTAGCCGCGCCATGAAAAACCGCGACCAACGCTGGCGCCGCACCATCGAGTTGGCCACGCCCAGACGCTCAAACAGCCCAAACACGCTGGCCATGCTCAAGCCCAGCGCCACCACCAACAACACGCGGGCGATGCGCCCGTAAATCCGCAGGCGACTCATCACATCGCCGCCTTGAAGTGACGGGCGTAACGCGGGCACAACTCATCGCGCTTGAGCAGGATGAACACGTCGGCCACCTGGAAATCTTCATCCCAGCACGGTTCGCCGCAGATCTTCGCGCCCAGGCGCATGTAGGCCTTGAGCAGTGGCGGCATCTCGGCGATCACGTTGGACGGCAGGTCCAGGGCCGGCAGCGGTTTTTTTGGTTCGGCGCGCAGGTGTTCATTGCACAAGTAGCGTTCGCGCAGGCGTTGCATGATCGCGTGGGCCTGGATGCCGCCGTCGTGCATCGGGATGCTCGCGCAGCCCATCAGGTAGCTGTAGCCGCCCTGGTTGAGCACTTCGGCCAACTCGCCCCATAACACGGCGATGGTGCCGCCATTGCGGTAGGCCGGGTCGACGCAGGTACGGCCGATTTCCAGGATTGGGCCCTGCAAATGCAGCAGGCCATGCAGGCTGAATTCTTCTTCACTGTAGAACCGGCCCAAGGTGCTGGCGGCCTGGTGGTCGAGCAAACGGGTGGTGGCGACGAGTCGACCGCTGTTCAAGTCCCGCACGCCGATGTGGCTGCAGTGAACATCATAGTCATCCATGTCCAGGCCCAGCTCAGCGCCTTTCAGCTTGGCGTTGAACTCGCCGCTGAACACGTTGAACCGCAGGGCCTGGGCTTCCTGCAACGCCTGTGCGCCAACCAGGCGTTCGGCTTGCAGACGGCGTTCATTGCCGGTGTCGCTGATGCGGGCGATCTGAGTCATGGCGAGTCTCCGAGTGCCGGCCACGATTTCGGCCGGTCGACTTTGTTGTCCAAAGTCAGGCTATGTAGGCTCGGTGTCATCTCCATGAAGTTATGGTGACGCTTGGATGACAGCCCATCCTGTCGCAAATCTGTCATCAGCCTCGGCTAGGCTCGCGCACTTGAATGCCCCCTTGAGTTTGCGTCCATGGTCAGAGGCCTGCTGTGCGTTGCCTTGCTGTTCGTCACCGTTGTCGCCCACGCCGAAACCTGGCCCGATAAAGAATGGGCCAAGGGCACGCCACTCTCAGGTCCTGCTGTCGATGCCTTGGACGCCTACGCGTTCCCGGCGCGGGACGACGCTACCCGCCAAGGCATTCGCACCGACGCGTTGCTGGTGATCCGCGACGGCGAGGTCATCTATGAACGTTACGCAGCGCCCACCACGGCCAGCACGCCACACCTGACCTGGTCCATCAGCAAAAGCTTGATGGCCACCGTATTGGGTGTGGCCTACGGCGATAACCGTTTCAAATTGTCCGACCCGGTGGCGCGTTTTTACCCGCCCATGAAACAGCACCCGAGCGTGACCATGGCCGACCTGTTGCACTGGGCCTCGGGCCTGGACTGGCAGGAAGACTACGAATATGCGCCGCTGAAATCTTCGGTGGTGGCGATGCTCTACACCCGCGGTCGCGGTGACATGGCCGACTTTGCCGCAGACACCACAGCGGTCAGCCCTCCGGGCCAGGCTTTTCGATATTCCAGCGGCGACAGCACTATTTTGTCCGCCGCCCTTAAAGGCATGCTCGGTCACAAGGCCTACGTGAGTTACCCGTGGGATGCGCTGTTCAAGCCACTGGGCATTCGCAACGCCACCTGGGAAACCGACGCCGACGAAACCTTCGTCGCCTCGTCTTACGCCTACCTCACCGCTCGCGACCTGGCGCGTGTCGGCCTGCTGATGGCACGGGAGGGGCGCTGGGGTGATCAACAGTTGCTGCCCAAAGACTGGGTCGCCTTCAACCGTCAGCCGTTCGATAAATACACAGCCGGCCAGGACGAAGCCGTTCCCGGCGGCCACTGGTGGCTTAACCAAGGTGCGCCGCGGCCCTGGCCAGACGCGCCCGCCGACACTTTTGCGGCCCTCGGCCATTGGGGCCAGGCGCTGTTTGTGATGCCTGAAAAACATCTGGTGATCGTACGCTACGGCGATGACCGCGACGGCAGCTATCGCCACAACGAACTGCTCAAACGCGTGCTTGCGGCGGTGCAGCCATGATCCGTCGTCGTCCGTTTACCAGCCTGTTTCTGCTGCTGTTGCTCGCCCTGCTGGGGTGGATCTGGCACGAGCGCGTCAACCTGCAAGCCTTCCCCGACATCATCGCGGCGTATACGGCCAAGGAGTATTGCTCGTGTCGGTATGTGATGAATAACCCGGCGGCGTATTGCCGTGGGTATGTGAAGCAATACGTGCCGACCAGTGCGTTCCACGATAACCCGGAGCGCAGTGAAGTGACGGCGAGCGGGTTGGGGCGTACGCACAGTGCACGGTGGTTGGGGGAGCGGCAGGGGTGTCGGCTCCAATAGTAGGCCACCGCTCACGGGGCGAGGTTATTTGTGTCGGGCAATATGGACAAAGGCGGTTTCCTGATCTTGAATCTTTATGAGCTTGAATGAGTGGCAGATTGCTACCCCTCCCTCTACGGGTGTTCCACTGTTCTTACATTGGCACTCCTCCGCGTGTTTCTCCAATGGAGTGGACTTTCATGAAAATGATGAGCGGCTTGGTGTGCGCCCTTTCGATATCACTTGCTTCCTGTGCGGGGATAACGACCAAGAGGGAGGAGATCACCCTCTCAGTGGGACCTGACGTGGCACCGGGGCAGCCTGTGCCGGGCTACCAGAAAATAATAGTGAGTACGTTCGATCCCATTGGTTTTTGTCGCGATAGTTTTGTCGGAAAGTTAGGTCGGGCTTTATTCAGAAATAGCGATAAGTCGATAATGACGCTCATGTTGGATGATGCGCCTATCTCTATATTTATCTACGATAAGGGCAGTAATAGTTGTACTAAGCAAACAGGCGGCTATTTATCTCATACTGACTTCGAACGTAATGATACGGCCGGTGAGGGTAAGCATACGGTGAAGTTGGCTTACGTCGAAGAGCATCAAGTCTCAGGTTTTGAAGTTGCACTGGGGTTTGCAACTGCTCTCACGTCGCTGCCCATTGCGAGTCAGGAAGTGGTGAGTAAGCTGTCTGTTGATATCGATAATGCAATTGCCAAGTCGTTGAGCGGGAACTCCACTATTTCGCATGGTTTTGTGACGCCCTCCGCCGGCCCTACGCGATTTGATGTCACCTCTACGATCAAGGGAGTGCCCTATAAGATCGCTCAGTTTGATGTCGTGTCGAAGACAAATATGATTGACGAAATTGCTATACAAAATGGCGTGATGAGTATGCGTTTGATGGATAAGCTGACGATTAAAAAGCAATTGGACGAGCGACGTACGAATAATGACAGGAGTTTGATCAGCGGTGATGTTTCAACGGCCAGGCTTGACTGTGATTATCTGATCAAGCGGTATTCGGACGTGCTCAATGTGCGTGATATGAAAATGCTGCGAGAATATTATCTGATTGAAAATCACGAGAATATTGTCAGGCCTGAGCTGTTGGAAGCTTGCAGATTACCGAATACGCCGCCTGAGTTAAGCATGCCATTAAGGGTTATGTTGGAAAATTATTTTAATAGTGCCCGTGAAAACCAAGGCACACAGTTCATGGTTGACTTTATTGCGACACCTGAAAGTGACGCGCCTTTGCTGAGCAAAAAATGGAGTTATGCACCGCAAGGGTTCGACTATCAGACTGTCGGTCAGCTATTGAATGCGGGTTTGCAACAACCGCCTGGGTGTTATAGTTTTTCCCGTAAAGACCGCAATACTTTTTACTTCAGCATGCCCGTCAAGCTGAAAACCTACTACTTTGTAGCGCAACTTGACCGGTCTTACACACGGGAAGAAGAGGCAGAGGGCAAACGCTCGAAAATTCTGAGCTTGGGTGTGACAGATATTTTCCAAAATGCGGGGGCAGGCGAGTATCAGGAACAGAAAAAAGCGTGCGGCCCGGCTCAGTCAATCGCCGAGGGCTAGTTTGGAGTGCATTTTCGGCAGAGCCGTTTAGGCTCTGTCGGCCGCTCGCCCACCCGCCACCATTCCCAATGGTCTTCAGGACGGTTAAGGTTCGTGCAGTTCTTTCGCCCCACGAGTCTTTAATGTTCAACGCCTCCCTATTCAAAGCCATGGCCTTCGCCCTGCTGGTCGCCACCGCCGTGCCCGCCCATGCCGACTGGTACCTGGACAACGAGTCCTCGCGCCTTTCCTTCGTTACCACCAAAAACACCGAGATCGCTGAGGTGCAGCGCTTCCTGGTGCTGCACGGCAAAGTCGACAGCAAGGGCGCCGCGCAATTGGAGGTGGAGCTGGAGTCGGTCAACAGCGGCATTCCGCTGCGCGATGAGCGCATGCGCAATCAGTTGTTCGAGATCAAGACGTCCCCCGATGCGCTGATCAACGCGCAGATCAACCTGCAACCCATCAACGACCTGGCGCCCGGCGCGCAATTAGAATTGCGTTTGCCGCTGAGTGTCACCCTGCACGGTAAGACCCAGACCTACAGCGCCGAGCTGTTGGCCACGCGCCTCGATGACCGGCGTTTCCAGGTGGTGACCCTGGAGCCGGTGGTGTTGCACGCGGAGGACTTCGACCTGGCACCGGGCGTGGCCATGTTGCGTAAGGCGGCGGGGCTTAAGTCGATCAGTTTGTCGGTGCCGGTGGGTGCGGTGCTGATTTTTACGGCGCGCTGACGTGAGCGGTGCGGTGTTCCCATGGCGCAGCGCCAACCGGTTCGAGTTGTTGATCGACGGGCCGCGTTTTTTTCCGCAGATGCTGGTGGCCATTGCGCGGGCGGAGCGCCAGGTTGATCTGGAGTTGTATCTGGTCGAAGCCGGAGCCTGCGCCGAAGAAATGGTGAAAGCCCTGGTGCAGGCCGCCGAACGCGGCGTGCGGGTGCGTTGCCTGTTTGATGATTACGGCAGCCTGGCGTTTACCCTTGGGTTGCGCAAACGCCTGACCGACGTGGGTGTGGAGTTGCGGTTCTACAATCGCCTGAGCTGGCGCCGCTGGATGCGCAACCTGTACCGCGACCACCGCAAGCTGTTGTTGATCGACCAGGAAATCGCCGTGGTCGGCGGCACGGGTGTCACCGATGAGTTCTGGACGCCAGGGCAAGACACCGCCGATTGGCATGAAGTGATGGTGCAGATCAGCGGCCCGCTGGTGCTGGACTGGCAGGCGCTGTTCGACCGCCAATGGCATGCCAACGCCGCCCGCCGGGAGTGGAAGCCGGCGACCCATTTTGGTTTGCCGCGTTTGCCAAAGGTACCGGCGACCGGGCCGGGGCTTGGTCGGGTGGCCTACGCCGACGCCCGTCAGCACCGCGATATCCTGCAATCGCTGATCCGCGCCTTGAACAACAGCCAGCAGCGTATCTGGCTGGCTACCCCGTATTTTCTGCCGACCTGGGGCGTGCGCCGTGCCTTGCGCCGTGCCGCCGGGCGCGGCGTCGACGTGCGATTGCTGCTCACCGGCCCGCGCACCGATCATCCATCGGTGCGTTACGCCGGGCATCGTTATTACCCGCGTTTGCTGCGTGCGGGTGTGCAGATCTTTGAATACCAGCCGTGCTTCCTGCACTTGAAGATGGTGCTGGTGGACGATTGGGTGAGCATTGGTTCGTGCAACTTTGATCACTGGAACCTGCGCTTCAACTTGGAGGCCAATCTGGAGGCGTTGGACCCGGAGTTGACGCGGGCGGTGGAGGGCAGTTTCGAGCGGGATTTTGCGCAGAGCCAGGCGGTGAGCCTGGAGGCGTGGAAGGCGCGGCCGTTGTGGCGGCGGGTGAAGCAGCGGGTGTGGGGGTGGATTGATCGGTTGGTGGTGAATTTGCTCGATCGGCGCGGCTAGTACCGACACCACTGATCAAATGTGTGAGGGGGCTGTGGTGAGTGGGGGGTGTCCCTTTGCGGGTTCACTGCAGATCTAATAGGGCTGCTTCGCAGCCCAGCGCGGGGCAAGCCCGCTCACCACAGCAAGCCCACTCACCACAGCGAGCCCGCTCACTAGAGCAAGCCCCCTCTCACATTTTTAGAGCAGTTCGAAGGTTTGTTGTTGCACATCCTGGGAGTCCAGCCCGATCTGCACATTGAACTCGCCCGGTTCTGCTGCGTATTTGAGCTGGGTGTTGTAGAACTTCAAGTCTTCTTCGGTGATGGTGAAGTGCAGGGTGCGCTCTTCGCCAGCCTTGAGCATGACCTTCTGGAAGTTCTTCAGCTCTTTGATCGGGCGGATCATCGAACCGGCTACGTCCTGGATATACAGCTGCACCACGGTTTCGCCGTCCACCTTGCCGGTGTTGGTCACGGTGACGCTGGCGTCGAGCTTGCCGGTCTTGTTCAGGGTGGTGGAGGACAGCGCCATGTCGGACAGGCCGAACGTGGTGTAGCTCAAGCCATAGCCGAACGGGAACAGCGGCCCGGTGGTGTCATCGAAGTACTGCGAGGTGTAGTTGCCCGGCTTGCCTGGCGTGAACGGCCGGCCAATGGTCAGGTGGTTGTAGTAGGTCGGAATCTGCCCCACCGAGCGTGGGAAAGTGATCGGCAGTTTGCCCGACGGGTTGTAGTCACCAAACAGCACGTCGGCAATGGCGTTGCCGCCTTCGGTACCGGCGAACCAGGTTTCCAGGATCGCGTCGGCCTGCTGGTTTTCTTCCAGAATCGACAGCGGACGGCCGTTCATCAGCACCAGCACCAGCGGTTTGCCCGTGGCTTTGAGGGCCTTGATCAGGTCACGCTGGCTTTGTGGGAGGTTCAGGTCGGTGCGGCTGGAGGATTCGTGGGACATGCCACGGGATTCACCCACAGCGGCCACCACCACGTCAGCCTCCTTGGCGGCTTTGACCGCTTCGTCGATCATCACTTGGGCAGGACGGGTGTCATCCACCACTTCCGGTGCATCGAAGTTGAGAAAGTTGAGGTAGTCGACCACGGCCTTGTCGTTGGTAATGTTGGCGCCACGGGCATAGAGGATCTTGCCTTTTTCGCCGATCACCGCGTTGAGGCCGTCGAGCAGGGTGACCGATTGTTCCGGCTTACCGGCGGCTGCCCAACTGCCCATCATGTCGATCGGCGCCTTGGCCAGCGGGCCGACCAGGGCAATGGTCGCGGATTTTTTCAGCGGCAGGGTGTTGTTCTGGTTTTTCAGCAGTACCAGGCTGCGGCGCGCGATGTCGCGCGCGTCGGCGCGGTGCAGGCGGCTTTCCGCGTAGGTGTCGGCCGGGTCATCCTCGGCCTTGCCGATGCGCAGGTACGGGTCCTTGAACAGGCCCATGTCGTACTTGGCGCCGAGCACTTCGCGCACCGCATTGTCGATGTCGCTCTGCTCGATCTCACCGGACTTGAGCAGCCCCGGCAGTTCCTTGCCGTACAGCGAGTCGTTCATGCTCATGTCGATGCCGGCCTTGATCGCCAGCTTCGCGGCTTCACGCCCGTCCTTGGCTACGCCGTGCTTGATCAGCTCGAAGATCGCGCCATGGTCGCTCACGGCCAGGCCCTTGAAGCCCCAGTCCTTGCGCAACAGGTCGTTCATCAGCCAGGTGTTGGCGGTGGCGGGCACGCCGTTGATGGAATTCAGCGCCACCATCACACCGCCGGAACCGGCCTTGATCGCGGCGTGGTAGGGCGGCAGGTAGTCCTGGTACATCTTGACCGGGCTCATGTCGACCACGTTGTAGTCGCGCCCCCCTTCCACCGCGCCGTACAGGGCGAAGTGCTTGACGCTGGCCATGATGCTGTCGGCATTCGCCGGGCTGACGCCCTGGAAGGCCTTGACCATCACTTCGGCGATGCGCGAGACCAGGTAGGTGTCCTCACCGAAACCTTCGGAGGTGCGGCCCCAGCGCGGGTCGCGGGAGATGTCGACCATCGGCGCGAAGGTGATGTCGAGGCTGTCGGCGGCGGCTTCCTGGGCGGCAATGCGCCCTGAGCGGCCGATGGCCTCCATGTCCCAGCTGGACGCCAGGGCCAGGCTGATCGGGAAGATCGTGCGGTGGCCGTGGATCACGTCGTAGGCGAAGAACATCGGGATCTTCAAGCGGCTGCGCATGGCCGCGTCCTGCATCGGACGGTTTTCCGGGCGGGTGATGGAGTTGAACGTGCCACCGATGCGGCCGGCGGCGATTTCCTTGCGGATCAGCTCGCGGGGCATCTCGGGGCCGATGCTGATCAGGCGCAATTGGCCGATCTTTTCGTCCAGTGTCATCTGCTTGAGCAGGTCGCTGACGAAGGCGTCCTTGTCTTTAAGCGCAGCAGGCTTTGTTTCTGCCCAGACGGGGTGGGTGGCCAGAGTGGCAACAAGGCCGAGCAAACACAGCTTTTTCATGAATATCCTTTTTCGGCTCACTGCGCAGCATCAAGGGAACGCTGGCGGCCAAAATGTGGGGAGCGTCTATTGTTGTTCGGGTGTTGTTCAGATAAATGCAGCACACTCTGAACTCTTTTTCGCGCTGGGCATCTTTGTAGCTGATTGGCTCAATGCATTCCAGTGGTGGCGGATTATGCCCCAAGCGCGCGGTGTATAGGGTCACTCGTAACATTCCATCAAGATTGGGCAGGAGAAACACCATGCAAGCAGCACAAGGTTACCGCTGGGGCTTGAAAGCCGCGGTTTTGCTATTGATCAGCACAGTGCTGAGCGGTTGTGGCATCAACAACATCCCGACCCTGGACGAACAGGCCAAGGCTGCCTGGGGCCAGGTGCAGAACCAGTACCAGCGCCGCGCCGACCTGATCCCCAACCTGGTGGAAGTGGTCAAGGGCTACGCCGCCCATGAGCAAGACACCCTCACCGCCGTGATTGAGGCGCGGGCCAAGGCCACCTCGATCCAGGTGGATGCCAGCACCCTCGACAACCCGGAAAAACTCAAACAGTTTCAGCAAGCCCAGGATGGCTTGAGCGGCGCACTCAGCCGTTTGATGGTGGTGTCCGAGCGCTACCCGGACCTGAAGGCCAACCAGAATTTCCTGGCCCTGCAATCGCAGCTTGAAGGCACCGAAAACCGTATCGCCGTGGCCCGCGGCGACTTTATCCAGGCCGTTCAGGCCTACAACACCGAGATCCGCACTTTCCCTGGCCGCCTGTGGCACAGCGTGATGTACAGCGACTTGCCGATCCGCGCCACGTTTGAAGCCACCAGTGCCGATGCCGATAAAGCGCCGCAAGTGAAGTTCAAATAAGGCTGCACTGAGGTGTCGATGCGTTTATTACGGATAGGCCTGGCGCTGTGGCTGTTGGCCTGCGTCGGCGTGGCCCAGGCCGCACTGAGCTTCCCGGCGCTGAGCGGACGGGTGGTGGACACCGCCCAGATGATCGACCCGGCGGTGCGCGAGCAGATTACCCAGCAATTGCAGGCACTGGAGCAAACCCGTGGCGACCAGATCGTGGTGGTCACAGTGCCAGACCTGCAGGGCGTGCCCATTGAGGACTACGGTTATCAACTCGGCCGCCAATGGGGCATCGGCCAGAAGGGCAAGGACAACGGTGCGCTGTTGATCGTCGCCCGCGATGAGCGCAAATTGCGCATCGAAGTCGGCTATGGCCTGGAAGGTGTGCTCACTGACGCGCAGTCGTGGGTGATCATCAACCAGGTGATCACACCGTCTTTCAAAGCCGGTCACTACAGCAAAGGCATCAGCGACGGCGTGGCCGCGATGGTGCAGGTGGTCGGCGGTGAACCGTTGGCCGTGCCGGCCCATGTGGCGGACGCCAACTTCGCCAAGGATAATCCGGTTTTTTCCATCGGCTTGTTTATCCTGCTGATCGGCGTGTTGTGGCTGTGCCATCGTATGGGGCTGCCGGTGGGCGCTATCCTGCTGGCGATTCTCAGCAGCAGCGGACGCGGCGGTGGTGGTGGGGGC
>NZ_JAIOKW010000055.1:0-26949 GCF_020093335.1 Pseudomonas fluorescens group sp.
GGGTCGATGATGTCGGGGAGGGTGGCGAACACGCTCTTGACGATCAAGTCGGCCATCACGTGCAGGCCTTCTGGATCCAGATGCTGCAGTTTGGGCATCAGCGTCAGGTCGGCAGCCAAATCACGGGTGATGTCTTCGCGCAATGCACCAATCGCTTGGCGCACGGCCAGGCAGCCACCGTATTGCTCGCGGGCCAGGAACAGGAATTGCGAACGGTTGGCCGAGACCACATCGAGAAAGATCCGCACGGAGGCATCGATAATGCCGCCCATCACGAATTCGTTGTGGCGCACCAGGCGGATCGTGGCGCGGAAGGTCTGGCCCACTTCACTCACCAGCACGAGTCCAAGTTGGTCCATGTCGGCAAAATGACGATAAAAACCGGTGGGCACGATGCCGGCCGTCTTCGCCACTTCGCGCAGGCTCAGGCTGCCAAACCCACGGCCGCACTCCATCAGATGGCGGGCTGCGTCCATCAGGGCGAGGCGGGTCTGTTGCTTCTGTTCGGCGCGGGGCAGCATGGGCGGGCTTTGTCGGCAAGTACAGCGACGCACTCTAGCAAAACAGCTTCGCTGGCGTCGAACTTGGCGGGGAGGGCGGGCGTGTCAGGGTCTACAAGCAGGGCCTACAAAAAGTCAAAAGCCCGATCGACTGATCGGGCTTTTTTCTGGGCCACCACGGGGTTAGCTCTGTGCTTGATGCAGTTCTTGCAGACGGTCTGCACCGCCTTCGGCAACACCTTCGGTGTAGGCGCGTTCGTTGGCTTGTTCAGCGCCGCCTTCAACCAAACCTTTCTGTTCCAGGCGATCACGGCCGCCTTCGGCAACAGCGTTACGTTCCTGCAGGCGGTCAGCACCGCCTTCAACCAAGCCTTTTTGTTCGAGGCGGTTGCGGCCATTTTCGGTCAGGCCTTCGGTGTAAGCGCGTTTGTTGGCGTGTTCCGAACCGTTTTCAGCAACAGCGCCTTTGGCATAGTCACGGTTCTCGTCTTCTTGCGAACCGCTGCGGGCCAACGTCTGGTTGAAGTGAACGGCGTCGGCTTTGACTTGTGGAGTGACCTGTTCGGCAGCTGGCAGGGCAAAGGCGCTGGAAGCCAGGATGGATAACAGGACGGTAGCGAGTACTTGGCGTTTCATGATGGGTTGCTCCTTGGGAGGGCGATAAAGTGGGTACAGGGCTAATGCTACTCTCGATAAGTCGATATAAAAGTTCATAAACACAATGGTAATAATCAACGGAATTGATTGTTCTTGGCGGGGGCTCTAGAACGGGCCTCTCAAGCACGCGGTTTTGCACCGATGTGGGTATTTTCGACACGCGCATGGGTAACAATGGTGCGCCCTCGTAGGGGGAATCTGTCGAGCTGGTCAGAAATTGAGGTTTTTCCCGGCAAATCCAGGATTGGGTTAAACCCCCGTAGGGTTTGCCAGTCGTAGTTCTATAAGCTGTCCTTAAAGGCTGTCACCCAGCCAGTCGTATTCAGGAGTTATGTGCAATGACGCGCACTCGTAAAATCGTCGCTTGGAGCTGCGCCAGCTTCGTACTGTTAATCGCCGTGGTGGTATTGGTCCTGGTGTTCTTTGACTGGAACCGCATCAAGCCGCCACTCAATGCCAAGGTTTCCGAGGAGCTGCATCGACCGTTTGCCATCAACGGCAACCTGGCGGTGGTATGGGCGCGTGAGCCCGATGAGGGCGGTTGGCGCGCCTGGGTACCGTGGCCTCACGTGATTGCCGAGGACCTGACCCTGGGCAACCCCGACTGGTCGAAAAAACCCCATATGGTCACCCTCAAAAAGGTTGAACTGCGTATCTCGCCCCTGGCGTTGCTGGTGCAGCGCGTGGTGATCCCGCGCATCGACCTCACTGAGCCGGACGCGCAGCTGCAGCGCCTGGCTGACGGGCGCGCCAACTGGACCTTCAAGTTCGACCCCAAGGACCCTGACGCCGAACCTTCCAACTGGGTGGTGGACATCGGTGCCATCGGCTTCGACAAGGGCCACGTGACCCTCGACGACCAAACCCTCAAGACCCAGCTGGATGTGATCATCGATCCTCTGGGCAAGCCCATTCCCTTCGGCGAAATCGTCGGCGATGCCGATGCCAAGAAGGCGTTGGAGAAAGGTTCCGCGCCCCAGGACTACGCATTCGCCCTCAAGGTCAAAGGCCAGTATCACGGCCAGAAACTCGACGGCAGCGGCAAAATCGGCGGCCTGCTGGCCCTGCAGGACGCGGCCAAGCCGTTCCCGTTGCAAGCCCAAGTCAAGATTGCCGACACCAGCATCGCCCTGGCCGGCACCCTCACTGACCCGCTCAACCTGGGTGCCCTCGACCTGCGCCTGAAGCTCGCCGGTTCCAGCCTGGGCAACCTCTACCCGCTGACCGGCGTGACCCTGCCGGACTCACCGGCCTATTCCACCGACGGTCACCTGATCGCCAAGCTGCACGAAGCCAACGGCGCCTCGTTCCGCTATGACAACTTCAACGGCAAGATCGGCAACAGCGATATCCATGGTGACCTTGCCTACGTCGCCAGCCAGCCGCGGCCTAAGCTCAGCGGTGCGCTGGTGTCCAACCAATTGCTGATGACCGACCTCGCCCCTCTGATCGGTGCCGACTCCAATGCCAAGCAAAAAGCCCGTGGCGCTGACAGCAAGCAACCCGCGAACAAAGTGCTGCCGGTGGAAGAGTTCCGCACCGAGCGCTGGCGTGTCATGGATGCCGATGTGGAATTTACCGGCAAGCGCATCGTGCACAGTGCCGATCTGCCCTTCACCGACCTCTACACCCACTTGGTGCTCAATGACGGCGAACTGAGCCTCGAACCCCTGCGTTTCGGCGTGGCCGGCGGCAAGTTGGACGCACAAATCCGTTTGAACGGTCGCACGACCCCGATGGAAGGCCGCGCCAAACTCACCGCGCGCAACTTCAAGCTCAAGCAGTTGTTCCCGACGTTCGAACCGATGAAAACCAGCTTTGGTGAACTGAACGGCGATGCCGATATTTCCGGTCGCGGTAATTCCGTGGCAGCGCTGCTGGGCACATCCAACGGTGACCTGAAGATGCTGATCAACGACGGCGCAATCAGCCGTGGCCTGATGGAAATCGCCGGGCTCAATGTGGGCAACTACGTGGTAGGTCGCTTGTTTGGCGACAAGGAAGTGAAGATCAACTGCGCGGCAGCGGACTTCGGGATCAAGACCGGCCTGGCGACGACGCGGTTGTTTGTGTTCGATACGGAGAACGCCATCATCTACATCGATGGCACGGCGAACATGGCCACGGAGCAGTTGGACTTGACCGTCACCCCGGAATCTAAAGGCTTCCGCCTGTTCTCCCTGCGTTCACCGTTGTACGTGAACGGACCGTTTATCAAGCCGAATGCTGGTGTGAAAGCCATCCCCCTGGCGCTGCGTGGCGCAGGCATGGTGGCGCTGGGTGTCATCGCTGGTCCGGCCGCCGGGCTGCTGGCACTGGTTGCCCCAAGCGGTGGTGAGCCCAATGAGTGCGCACCGTTGCTGCAACAGATGAAGGAAGGCAAGGCGCCCAAGACCGTGAAAGGCTAACGGGTCATACACAGTTAACAAATGTGGGAGGGGGCTTGCTCCCGATGGCGGTATATCAGTCGATATCTCAATTGACTGATCCACCGCTATCGGGAGCAAGCCCCCTCCCACATAGGTATTGCGTGTCGCTGGGTTACAGGCTTTCGAGAATATCCGCCATGTCATCGGCGTGCTCTTCTTCCTGAGCCAGAATCTCTTCAAACAGACGGCGCGTGGTTGGGTCTTTATCGCCGATGTACTGGATGATTTCGCGATAGCTGTCCACGGCGATGCGCTCAGCGACCAGATCTTCGTAGACCATTTCCTTCAGGTCTTTGCCCGCGACGTACTGCGCGTGGGAGTTCTTCGACAACAGGTCCGGGTTGAACTCCGGCTCACCGCCCAGCTGCACGATGCGCTCGGCGAGTTTGTCGGCGTGTTCGGCTTCCTGAGTCGCGTGCTCGAGGAATTCCTGCGCGGCCACCGCGGCCTTGATGCCACTGGCCATGAAGTAATGACGCTTGTAGCGCAATACGCAGACCAGCTCAGTGGCCAGCGAGGCGTTCAGCAGGCGAATGATCTCTTCGCGGTCGGCGTCGTAACCCTCGGTCACGGCACCGTTTTCGACGTTCTGGCGGGCGCGGCTGCGCAGGGTCGCAACGTCAGTCAAGTTTGCTTCAGTCATCTCAATCTCCTGGGGCTAATCCGGGTTTACGCCACGCTCTGTCGGCGTGATCGCTTCCAGTTGTGAGTGGTGGGCTGCGCAAAAAGTTTTATCGGATTTATGTCACAACCTCGTCGCGGGACTCGGCTAGCCTATTGGCATCCCTTCCTGATCACGGACGTTCGGCCCATGCCGCAGTCATTAGCCACGCGTTACCCCCTGGTGTTGGTGCCCGGCATGCTCGGATTCGTGCGCCTGGGGTGGTTCCCCTACTGGTACGGCATCGTCCCGGCACTGCGGGCGGGTGGGGCGCAGGTGTTTCCCGTACAAGTGGCGCCGCTGGATTCCAGCGAGGTGCGCGGCGAGCAATTGCTGGTGCAGATCGAGCGCCTTCGCCGTGAAACCGGGGCCGACAAGGTCAACCTGATCGGCCATAGCCAAGGCGCACTCACTGCCCGATACGCGGCGGCCAAGCGCCCGGAGTGGGTGGCGTCGGTGACCTCGGTGGCCGGGCCCAACCATGGGTCGGAACTGGCAGACCATATCCACACCCATTACCCCGTTGACGGCGCCAAAGGTCGGATCATGAGCGCGCTGTTTCACCTGGCCGCCTGGGTGATGGGCGTGTTGGAAACCGGGTCCCGCGGGCCACGCTTCAAGGCGGATTTGCAGGCGTCCCATCACTCCCTGACCAGCGCCGGCGTGGCGCTGTTCAATCAAAACTATCCACAGGGGTTGCCGCAGACATGGGGCGGGCAGGGCGCCGAGGAGGTCAACGGCGTGCGCTATTACTCGTGGTCCGGCACCTTGCAACCGGGCATCACCGACCGTGGCCGCAACCTCTTCGACGGCACGAATCGCAGCTGCCGCGTGTTCGCCCGCAGCTTCGTGCGCGAAAAGGGCCAGTGCGACGGCATGGTCGGGCGCTACAGCTCACACCTGGGCTTGGTGATCGGTGATGACTACCCCTTGGACCACTTTGATATCGTCAACCAGTCGCTGGGGCTGGTGGGCAAGGGCGCGGAGCCGATCCGTCTATTTGTCGAGCATGCGCAAAGGCTCAAGGCTGCTGGAGTCTAGTCGGGAGACCGCGTTTTCGTTCTTCGCGAGCAAGCCCGCCCCATATTCGACCGAGTTCCACCTTTGGAATGTGGCCGAATATGGCTTGCCTGCGATAGCGATGGTTCAGGCAGCACTGACCGGCGTGGTCCAGCGTTCCGACAAGATCACCCCGCCCAAGGTCAGCAGACCGCCCACCAAGTGATACAGCGCCAGTTCTTCCTTCAACACCACGGCGGCAATCAACGCGGTGATCAGCGGCAGCAGGTTGAAAAACAACGTCGTGCGGCTCGGGCCCAAGGTCTTCACCGAATGCATCCACGCCAGCGGTGCCAACATCGAAGCCAGCAGGCATGCATACAGCACCAGCGGAATGTTCGCCCAGCCAAGGCCGGCCTTGGCCGAGAACAGGAACAGCGGAAACAGCACCACCACCGCCACCAGTACCTGTAGATACAGCAACACCAGCGGTGGCAGGCGCAGTTGCCATTTCTTCAGCAGGGTGCTGTAGACCGCATACGCCAGGGTCGCGACCAGCATCATGCCGTCGCCCAGGTTGACCCCATGCTCCAGCAATGCGCCGAGGCTGCCGGCCGACACCACCACGACCACGCCGGCGAATGACAGCACCGCGCCGGTCAGCGCGCCGTAGGTCAGGCGCTGGCCGAGGCTGATGATGGCCGCCGTCAGCGCCATCAACGGCATCAGCGACAGGATGATGCCCATGTTGGTGGCACTGGTCAGCGACGCGGCGTAGTACGCCAGGCTTTGATACACCGCCATGCCGAGTACGCCGAGGATGAACACTTTGCCCAGGTTCGGGCGGATCAGCGCCCAATTGGCGATCACCGGCTTGACCATGAATGGCGTAAACAGCAGCGCCGCCAGCAGCCAGCGATAAAAGCCGATTTCCGCCGGGAAGATCGAGCCCACAGCCAGTTTGTTGACGACGGTGTTGCCGGCCCAGATAAAAATGGCCAGCAAGGGATAAGCGTATTGCATCGAAAGGAGCCCGGTGTGTAGATGAGGCAGGATTATCCATTGTCTGGATCGAAGCTTATACTGCGATCCAGACAAACGACCTTTGTATCCAGACAATATGGCCAAGCACAACGTACGCCTTGCGGATTTCCCTCGGTTGCCGAGCCCGGTGTACTTCCGCTACTCGGACTTCGCACCGGATACCGAATGCACCCCACACCAGCATTTCTGGGGCTCGCTGGATTACTCCGCGAGGGGGGTGATGCGCATGGAAGTGGCCGGCAGCCGCTTCATGTCACCGCCGCAGTACGCCGTGTGGGTGCCGCCGCATACCGAGCACAGCTCCTACAACGCCGAAGCGATCGTCTATCACTCGGTGGGGTTGGCGCCGGAACTCTGCGAGCAACTGCCGCAGCAGCCTTGCACCCTGGCCATCAGCGATATTCTCAAGGCCATCCTCAGCGACTTCGCCCAGCGTGACGTGAATATCCCGCACACCGACGCTGACATCCGCCTGGCCCAAGTGCTGGTGGACCAGCTCAAGCAAGCGCCAATCCATGAGTGCTTCCTGCCCTACGCCCGTCACCCCGGCCTGCTCGGTGTGTTGGAAGGCATGCAGGCCAACCCCGGCGACAACCGCCCGCTGGCGCACTGGGCCGAACAGGTGCACGTGAGCGAACGGACCCTGGCGCGCCAGTTTGTGCGGGAACTGGGCATGAGCTTTGGCGAGTGGCGCCAACGCCTGCGCTACCTGGCGGCCATCGAGGCCCTCGACAGCGACCGCAGCGTGCAACAGGTGGGGTTCGACCTGGGCTACAGCACCGCGTCGGCGTTTATTGCCATGTTCCAGCGCCAGGCCGGTTGCACCCCTGAGCAGTACCGTCGGACGCATATCCGCGGGCGATGAAGATGTAACAAGCTTTGACTACACTGCTGGGTAGGCCGTGCCCTCCGGCACGGTAACAGGGAGAAAACTCCATGAAGATGTTGCGAATTCCGCTGTTGATGATGAGCCTGCTGCTGTGTTCCCAGGGTTTTGCCGCCACCGCCCAGCAAAACAAAATGACCACCTGCAACGCCGAAGCCACCACCAAGACGCTCAAGGGCGACGAGCGCAAGGCGTTCATGAAGACCTGCCTGTCGGCCCCGGCGGCCAATGACGCCAAGACCCTGACACCGCAGCAGCAGAAGATGAAGGATTGCAATGCGTCGGCGAAAACCAAAGCGCTGACCGGTGATGCGCGTAAAACCTTTATGAGCACCTGCCTGAAAGGTAGCTGATTACGCCCGTCGACGGTGGGAGCGGTTTTTTTGTGGTGAGCGGGCTTGCCCCGCGCTGGGCTGCGGAGCAGCCCTATTTGGATGTGTGGTGATGCCGTCGAGGGGCAAGCCCCACTCACCACAGCAAGCCAGCTCCCACACTTGATCGCATTCACAACCTACCCACTCGCTTGATTCACTCAAGGCTGGCAGACTGCCCATCCTTTAACGCCGCTCGTTTTGAGGCTGTATGCCAACGTTTTCTCAGCGTCATGTGTTGCTGCTGGCCAGCTACATCATCATTTTCGGCGGGTTGCTGCTGGTGCTGCCGCTCAAATTGCTGCCCAGCCTGCTGGCCGGCTTGTTGGTCTATGAACTGGTCAACATGCTCACCCCCCAACTGCAACGGTTGATCGAAGGTCGGCGCGCGCGCTGGCTGGCGGTGGCTTTGCTTGGCACCTTGATTGTCAGCGTGCTGGCCCTGATCTTTGCCGGCGCCATCAGCTTCCTGCTCCACGAAGCGGAAAACCCTGGGGCGTCCCTCGACAAATTCATGGGCGTGGTCGACCGTGCGCGCGGCCAATTGCCGCCGTTCCTCGACGCCTACCTGCCCGCCAGTGCCGCCGAGTTCCGCGTGGCCATCGGCGATTGGCTGAGCAAGCACCTGAGTGAACTGCAACTGGTCGGCAAAGACGCCGCCCACATGTTCGTTACACTGCTGATCGGCATGGTGCTCGGCGCCATCATCGCCTTGCAACGCGTGCCCGACCTGACCAAACGCAAACCCCTGGCCGCCGCGCTGTTCGACCGCCTGCACCTGCTGGTCCAGGCGTTTCGCAACATTGTTTTCGCCCAGATCAAGATCGCCGCGCTCAACACCGCCTTCACCGCCATATTCCTGGCCGTGGTGTTGCCGTTGTGCGGGATTCACCTGCCGCTGACCAAGACCCTGATCGTACTGACCTTCCTGCTCGGCCTGCTGCCGGTCATCGGCAACCTGATGTCCAACACCCTGATCACCATCGTCGCGCTGTCGCTGTCGATCTGGGTGGCGGTGGCGGCGCTGGGGTATTTGATCGTGATCCACAAGGTCGAGTATTTCCTCAACGCGCGGATCGTGGGCGGGCAGATCAGTGCCAAATCGTGGGAGTTGCTGCTGGCGATGTTGGTGTTCGAAGCCGCGTTTGGCCTGCCGGGCGTGGTGGCGGGGCCGATTTATTATGCGTATTTGAAGAGTGAGCTGAAGCTGGGCGGAATGGTTTAAGGCATGTTTGCCTGGGCGGGCCTCATCGGGGGCAAGCCCCCTCCCACATTTTGATCTGTGAACATATTCAAAAGTGGGAGGGGGCTTGCCCCCGATGGGCACGACGCGGTCTTTCAGATAAAACTCAGCTGCCGTACCGCTTACTGGCCTCAATCGCCAACCCGCTACCGATACTGCCAAAGATATTCCCTTCCACATGCCGCGCATTCGGCAACATCGCCGAGATGCTGTGGCGCAGTGCCGGAATGCCGCTGGAACCCCCGGTAAAGAACACCGTGTCCACCTGAGCCACGCTCACCGAGGCGTCGGTCAGCAGTTGCGTAACGCTGTTGCGCACGCGCTCCAGCAAGCCATCAATGGCCGACTCAAACAGTGCCCGGCTCAGCTCCACGCTCAACCCCGGTTCAACCCGGTCCAGCAACACGTGGCGGCTGTCTTCGTGGGTCAGTTGGATCTTGGTTTCTTCCACTTCCATCGCCAGCCAGTGCCCGGCGCGCTGTTCAATCAACTTGAACAGGCGGTCGATGCCGCCGGTGTCTTCGATGTCGTAGCGCATGCTGCCCAGGGCCAGCTGGGATTTTTGCGAGTACACCGAGTTGATGGTGTGCCAGGTGGCCAGGTTCATGTGGTGGCTGGTGGGCATGTAGGCGCCGCTTTTCATGCGGCTGCCGTAGCCGAACAGCGGCATCATGCCTTGCAGGCTGAGCTGTTTGTCGAAGTCGGTACCGCCGATGTGCACACCGCCGGTGGCGAGGATGTCATCGTGGCGGTTGTCGTTGTGACGGCGGTCCGGGGACAGGCGCACCAGGGAGAAGTCGGAAGTACCCCCGCCGATGTCGACGATCAGCACCAGTTCTTCCTTCTCGATGGTGGACTCGTAGTCGAATGCGGCCGCAATCGGCTCGTACTGGAACGAGATGTCCTTGAAGCCGATCTTGCGCGCCACGTCGACCAGGGTGTTTTCGGCTTCCTGGTCGGCCATCGGGTCGTCATCGACGAAGAACACCGGGCGGCCCAGCACCACTTCTTCGAACTCGCGGCCGGCGTTCGCTTCGGCGCGGCTCTTGAGTTGGCCGATAAACAGCGCCAGCAGGTCGGTGAAGGGCATCGCGGTGCCGAGCACGCTGGTGTCGTGCTTGATCAGCTTGGAACCCAGCAGGCTCTTGAGCGAGCGCATCAGCCGGCCTTCATAGTTCTCCAGGTACTCGTGCAGCGCCAGGCGACCGTAGACCGGGCGGCGCTCCTCGAAGTTGAAGAACACCACCGACGGCAGGGTGATCTTGTCGTCCTCCAGCGCGATAAGCGTTTCCATGCCGGGACGGATCCAGCCGACGGTGGAGTTGGACGTGCCAAAGTCGATACCGCAGGCACGGGCTGGGGATGGGTTTTTCATGTCTATCGGGTTCCGGTTGAAAAACGGCCGCGCAGTGTATGCCAGTCGAGGGCGGATGCGTAGGCCGACCATCCGTTAAATCGTGCTTGAAACTGGGGGATTTGCCCCCACATCTGCTGCATACGGCAAGTGCCGATAACACTTTGACGCACCCCAGGCCACAAGACTCAACAGGTGCAAAGCAGCGCACGTTGTGCCCCGGGCTGTGCGATCTCGATAAAGGATGGTGAACCGCCGATGGATTTCAAAGACTACTACAAGATTCTGGGTGTCGAGCCGACCGCCGATGACAAGGAAATCAAGGCGGCCTATCGCAAGCTCGCACGCAAGTATCATCCTGATGTCAGCAAGGAAAAAGACGCCGAAGCCAAGTTCAAGGACGCGTCCGAAGCCTATGAAGCGCTTAAAAGCGCCGACAAACGCGCCGAATACGACGAACTGCGCAAATACGGCCAACATGGCCAACCGTTCCAGGGGCCACCGGGCTGGCAGAGCCGTGGCGGCTATGGCGGTGGCGGCGGTGGTGAGGATTTTTCGGACTTCTTCAGCTCGATCTTCGGCTCGCGTGGCGATGCCTTCGGGGGGGGCCAGCGCCGTCCTGCCGGGCGTAAAGGCCAGGACGTGGAGATGCAGCTGTCGGTATTCCTGGAGGAAACGCTGTCCACCGAGTCCAAGCAGATCAGCTTCCAGGTGCCGCAATACGACGCCTCGGGCCGCCATGTCAGCAACACCACCAAGAGCCTGAATGTGAAGATCCCGGCCGGTGTGGCCGATGGCGAGCGTATCCGCCTCAAGGGCCAGGGCGCGCCGGGGATTGGCGGTGGGGCCAATGGCGACTTGTACCTGATCATCAAGTTTGCCCCGCACCCCAAGTTTGAAGTGGACGGCGAAAACCTGATCATCAACCTGCCCCTGGCGCCATGGGAATTGGCGTTGGGCACGGAAGTGGCGGTGCCGACCCTCACCGGCAAGATCAACCTCAAGGTGCCGGCCGGCAGCCAGAACGGCCAGCGTATGCGCGCCAAGGGCCATGGCTTGCTGAACAAGGCCGGGCAGCGCGGCTACCTGTTTGTGCAACTCAAGGCCGTCATGCCGAAGAACACGGATGACGAGGTCAAGGCGCTGTGGCAGGAACTGGCGCAAAAGGCCGCGTTCGATCCGAGGGAAGCTTGGAGCAACTAAGGGGTATTTAGTTGACGTCCATCTGCAGGGGGCCATGCGTAGATTAAGCGATCCATCTTAAGCTATGCGCAGGTCCCCGCAATGCCAGAACTGTCAGCCCCAAACAGGCCCGTGACGCGCCATCAAGGCGTCCACTTTGAACTGATCAAAAACGCCATCCCGCAGTGCCTGTTGCAATCGTCAACGGCTCGGCGCAAAGCCCTCAAAGCGATACAGCCCGACAGCCCCGACGGGTACGAGGCACTCACCGAACCCCAGCAGTCAGTCTTGAAGAAACTGGCCGAGGCCAGTTGCCACGCGCAAAACCAGTTCGATCTGTCGAACCGGGGCATTCAGGACATCACAGGCTTCGCCAAACCCTTGCTGGTGGCGGCCCTCAAATCGGCCGGCCATGAGCTGGATGTCGATAACACCTGGCTGCGGCTTTATTACCCGGTGGAATACACGTTTTTCGGCATACCCGTGGGCGTTAATACGGCGGGTTATCGCACCCGCACGTTCTCTCTGTTACAGGCGGCCCTGAACAACTTCGAGGCGTTTGAAGCCCAGCCCGATTACTTCGACAGCGTGTCTTCATTTATCAGTGCGCCCGATGCCCAGGGACATTTCGATATCGTTCGGATCAAGCTCACACTGGCGCAGTTTGTAGCGATTTGCCGAACCCTGGATATCGGTGGGCTTTACGCCAAACACTTAAATGATTTTTTCCACGGCGGTACGCAGGCGGAGCAAGTCGCCATTTCCACCGCGTACACCTTGAACCAAAAGGCGGCGTTAAAAGCGGCGGCGTATCTGGCGCTATTGAAAGAAGACATCGAACTTCGGCACTACGAGCTGTTGGTTGACGTGATCCATGACAAAGACGATGTCCGGGACAACGGACGCCCGATCACCTACAGCCCGCTGCGCATCCTGGGCTACAACCTGACGGAGTGTGCCGTGTTTTTTCGCACACACGCCAACCGCTACGACGGTGGTTACGTCATTGCCTACATCCCGGATGACCCCGATCACCCGGTGAAAACCTATCCGTCCTTCCGTGATTTCGAAGCAGAGTTGACCCACCAACTGATGTACCGGCCCGAGGGCAGCCGTATTGACAACGGGCGCGACGTGCTCACCGACTACCAGCGTTTTTTCAGCCGTTTTCTCTCGGAGAAGGACCGGCCGCACTTTTTCCTGCGCCTGACTCAAAAGGTTCTGGATTCTCCAGCGGGGAGCAATTGGAAGGACGACCTGCGCGGTTACCTCAAATACCTCAGCCCTGTCTCGAACTTGAAAGGCCCCATCGAGGATCGTCACTGGCGACGTGACCCTCGGGAAAATGTTGAACTGCATATCAGCCTGTCGCTGAACTTCCAGTGGGTCGGCCTTTCAGGCATCTGGTACGAAATGTTCGGCCAGTGGCGTCAGCGCCGGCTGGACGATGGTCAGGTGCTGGCGGTGTCCACCGCCAAGGAAGACACCCTGACGCGCGAGCGCCGACTGTCCAACTTCCTGAATGTGGGCATGCTCGTCGTCGGCATTGCCGCCTTTGTGGCACCGCCCGTGGGCGCCGCGATGCTGCTGGTGACCGCCAACCAGTTGATCAGCAGTGTCTTCGAGGGCGTGCGTGATTGGCGCCAGGGCGATGTTGAGGCCGCGTGGGCGCACCTGACCGACGTTTTGGAAAGCCTGGCGACGCTGGCGGAAATGGCGGTGATCTTTCACTACGTGGCCTCGCCATTTGTCGAGGGCTTGAAGGCCGTCAAATTGCCCAACGGTCAAACGCGCTTATGGAAGCCAAACCTGTCGGCGTATGCCCGACGTGTGCCGCTGCCCACCGACTTACAGCCGGATCACCTGGGGCTGTATCGTTTAGCGGGGCGTTCGGTACTGCTGCTGGACGAACAGCAGTACGAGGTCGTGCAAGACCCGCAGAGCGGTCATTACTCCGCGCGCCATCCCACGCGCGGCAACGCCTACCAACCGCGCTTGCGCCACAACGGCGAAGGGGTCTGGACCCATGAACTCGACCAGCCGCTGCAATGGCAAGGTGCGCAGCTGCGTGACCGTCTGGGCGTGGCGTTCGAGCGTTTCGATGATGTGCAGCGTAAGCAGATATTGGCCGTCAGCACGATGAGCGAGGACGTCTTACGCAAGCTGTACGTCGAGTCCGAGCCGTTTCCCGGCCTGCTCAAGGACACGCTGCGGCGCTTTGCCGCTGATGCCGATGCGCGTGAGGTTATTGAGCAGATACGTCGCGGCCGTTGCAGCAGCACACTGTGCGACTACGCGGCGGCACTGATGGTCGACCTCCCTGGGTGGCCCGCCAACACCCTCATCGAGGTGTTCAGCCCGTTCGGTGAGCAGGCGCGTTATGGCCTGCGCAGCGCATTGGCAGGTGACATCCTGAGGGTGTCCAAGGCCGACTTGATGGCCGGGAAACTGCCCGAACGTAGTGTGCAATTCCTTAACGACGAACAGATCAAACAGGTGCTGGGCCAGCACGCCCCTGCGGACGCCACGGCGCGGGCCGCGCAGTTGCAGCAGCGGCTGGCCGCCTTCGCCGAGCGCAGTGGGCAGCGGCTGTTCAACAGTCTTTACAGCGACGAACCGCTGCTGAGTGGTGATTCACAACGGGCATTGATTCAGGTGATCCAGCGTCGTTTCCCCGAGATGCCCACCAGCATCGCTCGGGAGGTACTTTACCGAGCGACACCCAAGGAGCTCGAGACCCTGAACACGCCCTTTGGTCCGAGCGCCGAGCAGCGCCGACTGATACCGCTGCGGATCAGCGAAGCACTGCGCTATCTGCAGCAGCGTGTACGAATAGCACGGGCGTATGAAGGCCTTTACCTGGAGAGTCCGGCCAATCCGGACACGCCAACGCTGGTGCTTAAAACCCTGGAAACCCTGCCGGGATGGAGCGGCGAGGTGCGCATTGAGCTTCGCGATGAGTCCCTGTCCGGCTCGCTGCGCACCAGCGTTGGTCCACCGTTTGCGCTTGAGACCAAAGTGCTGGTGAAAAACGGCACGCGGTATCAGGCATTCGACGGCCAAGGCCATGAGCTGCATGCGCCGGACACCCTGTATGCCGCGTTGCAACACGCTCTGCCCGATAGCGAGCGTACCGCCATGGGACGGCCGCATGTGAGTGAGGCGCCTGCGTTGAAACACGCGATTCAGGACAACGCACTGGCACCCAAGGCCCTGAGAAAGGCCTTGAACCTGCCGGTAGAAACACCTTGGTTTGAACGCGTGATGCGCGTGGCCGCCCGTCGTGACGGCTACCCCTTGAATGCCGTGTGTGGGGAGGTGGCCTTATGAACGGCGGTTGCGAAGTGACCAATCAGGACCGCGCAAGAGTGCGTCAGATCTACCCCTATTGGCGCACCAGCGAAGTCGATAGCTTTTTGCGCAGCCTGGCTGATCGGCGCGGGGCGCGCCTCACCGAGTTGGAGGCGCAGTTCGCCAGTTTGAAGCAGACCCTCGACGCCTGGCATGGGCTGGCCCTGGAGTGGCCCGCGCAAGAGGGCAAGGTGGTGCGGGCTACCGATTATGCGCGCAGCGTCATCCGCATGAAGCTGCTCAACAGTTGGCAGGAGGTCGCAGGGGAGCCTGTTTACAGTCGCAGTCACCGGTTTATGGGTTACAAACTCAGCTTCAACGGTTTCGAGGCGCCCACATTGCCGGTCTTGCCTGCCGGGTCCTTTCCGTTCATCAGCTTTATCGACCTGGGGCACATGAGCTTGCTTGAGGTCCCTGCCGAGTTTTTACGCGCGTTCCCTCATCTGAAAACGTTCGAGGCCCCCAACAACCGCCTGACGCAGGTGCCTGCGGCGTTGGGTGAGCAGGCGCGTCTGGTAACCCTGGACGTAGCCAACAATGATCTGACCACCCTCGATACCCCGCTCTTGCAACGCTGCACGGCTTTGCGTCGGCTGACACTGCGAGGCAACCCTCTGGAGGGCGCGCTGGATCTGAGCGCCCTGACGTGGCTGACCCACATTGATCTGGTCAGCATGGGCCTGACCCGCATGCCCTCGGGCCTGCGCGCGCTGGTGAACCTTGAGATCCTCGACCTGCGTGACAATCAGATCACCCAGGCGTCCAACGAGCTGCTGGACCCGGCTGACGAGGACCCTGTCGGCATGCGCAGAATTTTTATCGCCACCTACCTGGACGGTAACCCGTTTTCCGCGCAGGGGCTCGATGACTACGCAGAGGTGCACGTACGGGTCACCCAGCCGGGCAGGGTGCCCCAAGGGCCGCTGGCAGTGACGGCGCCAGAGCCGGTGATAGCCAGCGCCAGCGAGCGTTTGGCGCAATGGATGCGTGATGTGCCTGAGGGGGAGCGGGCCGCCAGGACCGAGCGTTGGACACTGCTCAACGCAGCGCTGATCGAGCGCGAGGCACCGGGTGTGGCACCCGACGGAACAATCCTGCCCAGCGAGAAGTTTTTCAGGCTGTTGAGTGAGCTGAGCAAAACCGATGATTACAAAAACGCCTATTCGGATCTGGCCACACGGGTATGGGCCCTGTTGGATGCGGCGGCCGAATCGGGTGAGCTGCGCGAAAGTCTGTTTGAGTTGGCGGGTGAAGTAGACACCTGCCAAGACGGTATTACGTTGGTGTTCAGCCGGCTGGAATTGCGCCGCCTGTCTGACGAGGAAGTGGGCGTGGTTGATGATGCACAGGCCTCAACCCGCTTGCTCAAATTGGCCCAGGGCCTGTTTCGTCTTGATGAGGTGGAGCGTATTGCACAGCGAGATGCCGACACGCGTCTTGAAGTCATTGCCCAGTCCCACGACACGCTCAAAAGCAAGGTGAAACGAGCCCTGGCGATCGACCGCGTGGAAATACGCCTGGCCTACCGTATCGGCTTGCGCGACCGCCTGGGCTTACCGGGGCAACCGCAAGAGGCGGTCTACCTGGCCACTGCGCAGGTTACCCCGCAGATGCTGGCCGCGGCCGAAGCTGAAGTGCTGGGATTGGAGGGCTCGGCCAAGGCATTTATCGCCACCACCCAGCGCGAGTTCTGGCAGGTGTTTTTACAGCGCAAATACGCCGATCAGTTTGCGGCTAACCGCGACCCCATCCTGGCGCGGCTTGAAGCCTTGAGCACCGAAGATGACCTCACCAGCGAGCGCTACCGTGACGCCAGCAACGCCTTGATGAATGAGTGGTCGACCCTCAAGCAAGCCCTCATCAAAGGGCTGACCGCTGCTGAAATGGCCGAACAGCCATAACCGGACAACCCTGCATAGTTAAGGCCTGCGTCTTGTGGGTGATGAATACGATGACGGCTTCATCACCCAATAAGGTATCGGCCATGACCTTGTCTTCGGCTACATCCCCGGCGGGCTCATCAGCCACACGTTGTACCCGCGACTGACCGACGTCAGAACAGAAAATAACGTTGGGCCATGGGTAACACCTCCGCCGGCTCGCACCACAGCAACACGCCGTCGGCCTTGACCTGATAGGTCTGTGGGTCCACCTCGATATCCGGCAGGTAGTCATTGTGGATCAAGTCGGCTTTCTGCACGTTCCGGCAGCCCTTGACCACGGCAATCTGCTTCTTCAAGCCCAGGGCGTCGGGCAATCCGGCGTCCAAGGCCGCCTGGCTGATAAAAGTCAGGCTGGTGGCGTGCAGCGAGCTGCCGAAGCTGGCGAACATCGGGCGGTAGTGCACCGGTTGCGGGGTGGGGATCGAGGCGTTGGCGTCGCCCATCAGGCTGGAGGCAATCGCGCCGCCCTTGAGAATCAGGGTCGGCTTGATGCCGAAGAACGCTGGGCGCCACAGCACCAGGTCGGCCCATTTGCCCACTTCGATCGAACCGACAATATGGCTGATGCCATGGGTGATCGCCGGGTTGATGGTGTACTTGGCGATGTAGCGTTTGGCGCGGAAGTTGTCGTTGCCGGGACCGTCGCCGGGCAAGGCGCCGCGTTGTTTTTTCATCTTGTCGGCGGTCTGCCAGGTGCGCGTGATCACCTCGCCGACGCGGCCCATGGCCTGGCTGTCGGAGCTGATCATCGAGAACGCACCGAGGTCATGCAGGATGTCTTCGGCGGCGATGGTTTCGCGGCGGATGCGGCTTTCGGCGAAGGCCACGTCTTCTGCAATGCTTGGGTCCAGGTGATGGCAGACCATCAGCATGTCGAGGTGTTCGTCGATGGTGTTGCGGGTGAACGGCCGGGTCGGGTTGGTCGAGCTGGGCAGCACGTTGGAGAAGCCACACGCCTTGATGATGTCCGGTGCGTGACCGCCACCGGCGCCTTCGGTGTGATAGGTGTGGATGGTGCGGCCCTTGAGCGCGGCCAGCGTGGTTTCGACGAAGCCGGATTCGTTGAGGGTGTCGCTGTGGATCGCCACCTGCACGTCGTAGTCATCGGCCACGCTCAGGCAGTTATCGATACTGGCCGGGGTGGTGCCCCAGTCCTCATGCAGCTTCAAGCCGATGGCGCCGGCCTTGACCTGCTCGATCAATGGCTCGGGCAAACTGGCGTTGCCCTTGCCGGTGAAACCGATGTTCATCGGGAACGAATCGCTGGCCTGGAGCATGCGCGCCAGGTGCCAAGGGCCCGAGGTGCAGGTGGTGGCGTTGGTACCGGTGGCAGGTCCCGTGCCACCGCCGATCATGGTGGTGACGCCGCTGGTCAGCGCTTCTTCGATCTGCTGTGGGCAGATGAAGTGCACGTGGGAGTCGATGCCGCCTGCGGTGAGGATCATGCCTTCGCCGGCAATCACTTCGGTGCTGGCGCCGATGGCCATGGTCACGCCGGGCTGGATGTCCGGGTTGCCGGCTTTGCCGATCGCGTGAATGCGGCCGTTTTTCAGGCCGACGTCGGCCTTGACGATGCCCCAGTGGTCGATGATCAGCGCGTTGGTGATCAGCGTGTCGACCACTTCATGGGCGAGCAACTGGCTCTGGCCCTGGCCATCGCGGATCACTTTGCCGCCGCCGAATTTCACCTCCTCGCCATAGACGGTGAAGTCTTTTTCGACCTCGACGAACAACTCAGTGTCGGCCAGGCGGACCTTGTCACCGACGGTGGGGCCGTACATGTCGGCGTAGGCTTGGCGGCTGATTTTCATGTGATTGCCCTGAAGATATGTGTTGAATATGAAATCGCTATCGGGGGCAAGCCCCCTCCCACCCTTGATGTGTGAACACATTCAAATGTGGGAGGGGGCTTGCCCCCGGTGAGGCCCTAAAGATCGCCCATGATCCGCCCGGCAAACCCGAATACCCGCCGCCCGCCGCTCAAATCCACCAACTCGATTTCTCGACTCTGTCCCGGCTCAAACCGCACCGCCGTACCCGCCGGAATATTCAGGCGCATGCCACGGCTGGCGGCGCGGTCGAAGGTCAGCGCGTCATTGGTCTCAAAAAAATGGTAATGCGAGCCCACCTGGATCGGCCGGTCGCCGCTGTTGGCCACACTGAGGGTGACGGTGCGGCGGCCGACGTTGAGTTCGATATCGCCAGGCTGGATCTGATATTCACCAGGAATCATGCAGGTTGCCCCAGGGTCTTGAAGTAGATGGCGGTTGGGCTGTAGCGCCCGTCCGGGCTTTGGCAGTAGTCGGGCAGCTCACCGATCTTGGTGTAGCGCAGCGACTGGTAGAAGGCTTCGGCCGGCGAGCCGGCTTCGGTGTCCAGGTACAGCAAGCCGCGCTTGTGCTGGCGCGCGGCCAGTTCCAGGGTGTTCATCAACTGTTGGCCCAGGCCATGCCGGCGCGCGCTGCTGTGCACCAGCAGCTTTTGCACCTCGGCGCGGTTCAGGCCATTGGCCTTCTGGCACAGCGCCAACTGCACGCTGGCGATCACCTGCTCGTCGCGTACCACGACCCATAGCAGCAGGCTGGCGTCTTCGATGCTCGCTTGTACGCCGCTCAGATAAGCGCGCGCTTGAGCCTCATCAAAGTCAGCCATGAAGCCGACCGAAGCACCGTGCTTCACCGCGTCCAGCAACAGCTCGATCAAACCCAGGCGGTAGTGGGCAAAACTTTCTGCATTGACTCGACGCAGGTGCGCGGCATTCATCGATCTCACTCCTTGGGCGGTTCCGCGCCCGGATTCAAGGCCAGTTGCATAAAGGTCAGGTCCAGCCAGCGACCAAACTTGATACCCACTCGGGGCATCTGCCCGGTGGTGATGAAGCCTTGGCGCTCATGCAGGCGGATCGAGGCCTGGTTGCCGCTTTCGATGGCGGCGACCATCACGTGTTTACCGCAGGTGCGGGCGCGTTCGATCAGGGCTTGCATCAGCAGTGGGCCGAGGCCTTTGCCGCGTTGGTCGTTGCGCACGTACACCGAGTGTTCGACGCTGTAGCGGAAGCCCTCGAAGGGGCGCCAGTCGCCGAAGGAGGCGTAGCCGGTGACTTCCGCGTTTTCGACGCTGACCAGGATCGGATAACCCTGGGCATGCCGTGCGCTGAACCACGCCTGGCGGTTGCCCAGGTCCACCGGTTGTTCGTTCCAGATCGCCGTGGTGTTCAGCACCGCGTCGTTGTAGATATCGCGGATCGCCGGCAAATCGTTTTGGGTAGCGTCACGAATCATGGCCGTGCCTCAGGCGATGGGTTGGTGGACGGTGACCAGCTTGGTGCCGTCGGGGAAAGTGGCTTCCACCTGGATATCCGGGATCATCTCCGGGATGCCTTCCATCACCTGTTCGCGGCTGAGCAGGGTGGTGCCGAAATGCATCAGGTCGGCCACGGTGCGGCCGTCGCGCGCGCCTTCCATCAAGGCGGCGGAGATGTAGGCGATGGTTTCCGGGTAGTTGAGCTTCACGCCGCGTGCCAGGCGCCGTTCGGCCACTAGGCCGGCGGTGAAGATCAGCAGTTTGTCTTTTTCCCGTGGGGTCAGGTCCATGGTTCAGTCCGTCGTGAAATACATTCGTAAATACAATGGAGATCAAGTGTGGGAGGGCGCTTGCCCCCGATAGGGCAGTGTCAGGCAATACATCTGTCACGGACCCACCGCTATCGGGAGCAAGCCCCCTCCCACATATTGATCTTCATGTGCTCCAGATTCGTGGTGCGACCGCCTCTCGCCCAAACATGACGGGGCGTAACAATTTCCATAAATCAATCAACCAACCCCGTGCCAGCAACGCTTCACTGGCCAGGCAGCGGGCCACCAGCAAGCCGGGCAGTTGGGTCAGGTCGCCGCGCACGGTGTGGGGCAGGGCGCGGCAGTGTTCGAGTAATTCGGGCTCTATATCGCCGGTCACCAGCAGCGTGGCGAACACCGGCTGGCCGTCCAGGCCGATGGGCGAGTCGAGCAAGCCGTCGGCGCCCACAATGCGCTGGCGCTCGTGCCAGAGCAACTGGCCGTCGCGGCGGATATCCAGGTGCGATTGGAAGTGGCCGAGGTCGAAACGCTCATTGCTGGCCGGGCGCCCCAGGGCGACCACATCCCAGTAGAACAGCCGCGCATCGCCGTGCAGTTCGATACGCGTGGTGAGTTCGGCCTGGGCGGCACTGAAGACGATGGTTTCCTGGGGCAGCCACTCCAGCGTGGCGCCGGCTTCCACACAGAGGTCCAGTTGCTGATACGCCGGGCCGCCGGCGCGGTACCACTTGGCCGCGCCAGGGCTGGTCAATTGCGCCCAGGCGCCGGCACCGACATGGGCGCTGATATCCAGGCGATCACCGCCGGCAATCCCGCCAGGCGGGTGCACGATAATGTGCTGGCACACCTCGGGGCCTTCGGCGTACAGGTGCTTCTGCACCCGCAGCGGGCCGAGGTGGCGGCGCATTACCGGGCGCGTGGTGTCGCCGAAACGCGCGTAGCCGAGTTCCAGCTCGGCGTGCCAGCTGGGGGTGAACAGGGCAGGGGAAACGGGCAGGTTCATGGCGTGTGCTTATCGTCAGGAGGCTACAGATTAGATGGTTACGAGACCACGTACACCCTCACGTTCCATATTTTCACCTCGGCCTTGCTGGACGATTTCACCCCGGGACATCACCAGGTACTGGTCGGCCAGTTCGGCGGCAAAGTCGTAGAACTGCTCGACCAGCAGGATCGCCATATCGCCGCGCTCGGCGAGTTTCTTGATCACTGCGCCGATCTCCTTGATCACCGACGGCTGGATGCCTTCGGTGGGTTCATCGAGGATCAACAGGCGCGGGCGGCTGGCCAGGGCGCGGCCAATCGCCAATTGCTGCTGCTGACCACCGGACAGATCGCCGCCGCGCCGGTGCTTCATTTGCAGCAGCACCGGGAACAATTCGTAGATGAAGGCGGGCACTTCCTTGGCTTCTGAGCCCGGAAAACGCGAGAGCCCCATCAACAGGTTTTCTTCCACCGTCAGCCGCCCAAAAATCTCTCGGCCTTGAGGCACGTAGGCAATCCCCGCGTGCACACGCTGGTGCGGCTTGAACCCGGTAATGGCTTTGCCTTCCCAGTTCACCGCACCTTCTTTGGCCGGCAGCAAACCCATCAGGCATTTGAGCAAGGTGGTCTTGCCTACGCCGTTACGGCCGAGCAGGCAGGTGACTTCGCCGACTTTCACATCAAAGGACAGCCCGCGCAGGATGTGGCTACCGCCGTAGTACTGGTGCAGCGTGTCGACTTGCAACATATTCAAAACCTCCACGATTCCCTTGTGGGCGCCAGCGCCCACATAAAGCCTCAGCGACCGAGGTAAACCTCGATCACCCGCTCATTTTCCTGCACCTGTTCCAGCGACCCTTCGGCCAGCACACTGCCCTGGTGCAACACCGTGACGTGGTCGGCAATCGAACCGACAAAGCCCATGTCGTGTTCCACCACCATCAACGAATGCTTGCCCGCCAGGCGCTTGAACAGTTCGGCGGTGAATTCGGTTTCAGCGTCAGTCATGCCCGCCACCGGTTCGTCCAGCAGCAACAGTTGCGGGTCCTGCATCAGCAGCATGCCGATCTCCAGGAACTGCTTCTGGCCGTGAGACAGCAGGCCCGCCTGGCGATGCGCCGAGGCCGTCAGGCGGATGGTGTCGAGCACTTCCTCGATACGGTCTTTCTGCTCGCCGCTCAAGCGCGCGCGCAGGCTGGCCCACACCGATTTGTCGGTCTTCTGCGCCAGCTCCAGGTTTTCGAACACGCTCAACGCTTCGAATACCGTGGGTTTCTGGAACTTGCGGCCGATGCCGGCCTGGGCGATCTGCACTTCGCTCATGCCGGTCAGGTCGAGGTTTTCACCAAACCAGGCGGTACCGTGGCTGGGGCGGGTCTTGCCGGTGATCACGTCCATCAGCGTGGTCTTGCCCGCGCCGTTGGGGCCGATGATGCAGCGCAATTCCCCGACGCCAATGTAGAGGTTCAAGTCGTTGAGGGCCTTGAAACCGTCGAAGCTGACGCTGATGTCTTCCAGCGTCAGGATGGTGCCGTGGCGGGTGTTGAGGCCCTTGCCGGCGGCCTGGCCAAGGCCGATGGCATCGCGGCCGCTGCCCGCATCAAAAACAGGTTCGAGCATGACGTTCCTCATTTCTTCAGCAAGCCGATGACGCCCTTGGGCAGGTACAGGGTGACGATGATGAACAGCGCCCCGAGGAAGAACAGCCAGTATTCCGGGAAGGCCACGGTAAACCAGCTCTTCATGCCGTTCACCACACCGGCGCCGAGCAATGGGCCGATCAGCGTGCCGCGCCCGCCCAATGCCACCCACACGGCGGCTTCGATGGAGTTGGTCGGCGACATTTCGCTGGGGTTGATAATGCCCACTTGCGGCACATACAACGCGCCCGCCAAACCGCACAGCACGGCGCTCAACACCCAGACGAACAGCTTGAAGCCACGGGGGTCGTAGCCGCAGAACATCAGACGGTTTTCGGCATCGCGCAACGCGGTCAGCACCCGGCCGAACTTGCTCTGTGCCAGCCGCCAGCCGAGGAACAAACTCGCCACCAGCAGCGCGACGGTGGCCACAAACAACACGGCCCGCGTGCCTGGCTCGGTAATACCAAACCCCAGGATGCTGCGGAAATTGGTGAAGCCGTTGTTCCCGCCAAACCCGGTCTCGTTGCGGAAAAACAGCAGCATCCCGGCGAAGGTCAGGGCCTGGGTCATGATCGAGAAATACACGCCCTTGATCCGCGAGCGAAAGGCGAAGAAACCGAACACCAGCGCCAGCAAGCCCGGCGCCAGCACCACCAGGCACATCGCCCAGAGGAAGTGCTCGGTGCCGACCCAATACCAGGGCAACTCGGTCCACGACAGGAAGGTCATGAACGCCGGCAACTCATCGCCGGACGCCTGGCGCATCAAGTACATGCCCATCGCATAACCGCCCAGGGCAAAGAACAATCCGTGGCCGAGGGACAACATCCCGGCATAGCCCCACACCAGGTCCAGCGCCAGGGCGACGATGGCGTAGCAGAGGATCTTGCCCACCAGCGTCAGGGTGTAGGCCGAGACATGCAACGCGTTGTCCGCCGGCAGCAGTGACAGCAAAGGCAGCGCCAGCAGCACGACAAGCATCAGCACGCCGACGGCAATCGTCACCTTGGGACCGGCCTTTTGCGCGGCCGTAAGCATCAATGGCTGGTTCATCAGTCAATCACCCGTCCTTTCAGTGCGAAGAGTCCTTGCGGGCGTTTCTGGATAAACAGAATGATCAGCGCGAGGATCAGGATCTTGCCGAGCACGGCGCCGATCTGTGGCTCCAGAATCTTGTTGGCGATGCCCAGCCCGAAGGCGGCCATGACGCTACCGGCCAACTGGCCGACACCGCCGAGCACCACCACCAGGAACGAGTCGATGATGTAGCTCTGGCCCAGGTCCGGGCCGACGTTGCCGATCTGGCTCAGTGCTACGCCGCCTAACCCGGCGATACCGGAGCCGAGGCCGAAGGCGAGCATGTCCACGCGGCCGGTGGGCACGCCGCAGCAGGCGGCCATGTTGCGGTTCTGGGTAACCGCGCGCACGTTGAGGCCCAGGCGGGTCTTGTTCAGCAGCAACCAAGTCAGCACCACCACGCACAGCGCGAAGGCGATGATCACGATACGGTTGTAGGGCAGCACGAGGTTGGGCAGCACTTGAATGCCACCGGACAGCCAGGCGGGGTTGGACACTTCGACGTTCTGCGCACCGAACACCAGGCGCACCAGTTGGATCAGCATCAGGCTGATGCCCCAGGTGGCCAGCAGGGTTTCCAGCGGCCGGCCGTAGAGGTGGCGAATCACCGTGCGTTCCAGGGCCATGCCGATGGCGGCGGTGACAAAAAACGCCACGGGCAGTGCGATCAGCGGGTAGAACTCGATGGCGGCCGGCACATAACGCTGCATCAGCATCTGCACCACATAGGTGGAGTACGCGCCGAGCATCAGCATCTCGCCGTGGGCCATGTTGATCACGCCGAGCAGGCCGAAGGTGATCGCCAGACCGAGGGCCGCCAGCAACAGGATCGACCCCAGGGACATGCCGCTGAAGGCCTGGCCGAGGATCTCGCCGAGCATCAATTTGCGTTTGACCTGGGCCAGGCTGGTCTCGGCGGCGGTGTGCACGGCGGTATCGGTTTCGACGCCGGGCGCAAGCAAGGCCTCAAGACGCGTGCGGGCCAGTGGGTCGCCGGTGCTGCCGAGCAAACGCACGGCGGCCAGGCGCACCACCGGGTCGCTGTCGACCAATTGCAGATTGGCCAGGGCCAGGCTGAGTGCGGTGTGCACGTCTTCATTCGTTTCAGCGGCGACGCGCTGGTCGAGGAATTTCAACTGCGCAGGTTGTGCGCTTTTTTGCAGGGTTTGCGCAGCGGACAGGCGCACCTTCGGGTCGGCCGCGAGCAGTTGTTGGCTGGCCTGTACGTTGTCGATCAAGCCGCGCAAGCGGTTGTTCAGGCGCACGGTCTTGGTTTCGCCGTTGAGCGTGAGCTGGCCTTGTTGCAGGGCATCCACCAACTCGATGCGTGCCGGGTCGGGCTGGGCGGCCCAGTCCTGGAGGAGTTTGGCTTGTTGGCTGGGGTTGGCGGACAGGAAGTCTTCGGCGTCGCTGGCGTGTGCGGCCAGGGGCAGCAACAGCAGCAAGGCCAGGAAATAGCGGTAGAGGGCAGTGGGCATAAACAAATGTCCTGATCATGCGCGGACAAGCTTTATCTAGGAGGGGGCAAGCCCCCTCCCACACTTTTATCGGCGCTTGGGGCTTAGTTGCTCTTGACGGCGTAGTCCGGCTTCTTGTCATTGCCTGGGATGTACGGGCTCCACGGTTGCGCGCGGATCGGCTCCTGGGTCTGCCACACCACCGAGAACTGTCCATCCGCCTGGATCTCACCGATCATCACCGGCTTGTGCAGGTGATGGTTGGTCTTGTCCATGGTCAGGGTGAAGCCCGACGGCGCAGCGAAGGTTTGGCCGGCCAGCGCTTCACGCACTTTGTCGACATCGGTGGACTTGGCTTTCTCGGCGGCCTGGGCCCACATGTGGATACCGACGTAGGTGGCTTCCATCGGGTCGTTGGTCACGGCTTTATCCGCGCCCGGCAGGTTGTGCTTCTTGGCGTAGGCTTTCCAGTCGGCGACGAATTTGGTGTTCACCGGGTTCTCCACCGACTGGAAGTAGTTCCAGGCCGCGAGGTTGCCCACCAGTGGCTTGGTATCGATGCCACGCAGTTCCTCTTCACCCACCGAGAACGCCACTACCGGCACGTCGGTAGCCTTCAATCCCTGGTTGGCCAGTTCTTTATAGAACGGCACGTTGGAGTCGCCGTTCACGGTGGAAATCACCGCAGTCTTGCCGCCGGCGGAGAACTTCTTGATATTGGCAACGATGGTCTGGTAATCGGCATGGCCGAATGGGGTGTAGACCTCTTCGATATCTTTGTCCGCCACGCCTTTGGAATGCAGGAACGCACGCAGGATCTTGTTGGTGGTGCGCGGGTACACGTAGTCGGTGCCGAGCAGGAAGAAGCGTTTGGCGCTGCCGCCTTCTTCGCTCATCAGGTACTCCACTGCGGGAATCGCCTGCTGGTTCGGCGCCGCACCGGTATAGAACACGTTCGGCGACATCTCTTCGCCTTCGTACTGCACGGGGTAGAACAGCAGGCCGTTGAGCTCCTCGAACACCGGCAGCACCGATTTACGTGACACCGAGGTCCAGCAGCCGAACACCACGGCGACTTTGTCCTGGGTCAGCAATTGCCGGCCTTTCTCGGCGAACAGGGGCCAGTTGGACGCGGGGTCCACCACCACCGGCTCAAGCATCTTGCCGTTCACCCCGCCCTTGGCATTGATCTCGTCGATGGTCATCAACGCCATGTCTTTAAGCGACGTTTCGGAGATTGCCATGGTCCCGGACAGCGAATGCAGGATGCCGACCTTGATGGTCTCGGCGGCTTGCACGGTCCAGGTCAGGCCCATGGCGACAATGGAGGCGGACAGGGTGAAAGCCTTGATCAGACTGCGACGCTTCATGGTGCGATCTCCAGAAACTCAATGTTTTTATGAGGGCAGAAACAGCTGCTGAGCAAGCGATTGCAAAGGCTGTGCCGAGAGGGCTGAGGGCGTGTCGCCACGAGGCGGGATGGCTCAGTCATGCGCAGGCGTGCACCAGGTTGGCGCCGGATTGATGCGTGAGTGCAGCCGCAGCCCCGAAACAGGGCGAGGTAGCTATGCAACGCAATGGGCGGGTGGGCAT
>NZ_JAIOKW010000056.1:0-25582 GCF_020093335.1 Pseudomonas fluorescens group sp.
GGGCGGGCGGGGCGCGCCAGTCACGCAGCGGCATCACCGCCAGCATCGCCCCGGCGAGTAACTCCCAGGCACGCAGGTGCAGCAGATAGAACGCTTTTTGCGGCTGATGCGTGACCGCCCAGACGCTCATGCCGAAAGACACCAGCAACACACCCAGCAACGCCAGCCGCCAGTGTTTCAAACGGCTTGAAAGCAGGGTCAGCAACAGCGGAAAGACAATGTAGAACTGCTCTTCCACTGCCAACGACCAAGTATGCAGTAACGGCTTGATGTCGGAGGCCGCATCAAAATAACCGTGCTGGCGTGCAAACAGCAGGTTGGAGCTGAAGGTCGCCTGATAGTGCGCCGAGCGCCCCAACGCTTCGTAGTCCTTGGGCGCCAGCAGGAACCAACCCACCACCAGCGTCGCCGCCATCATCACAAACAGCGCCGGCAGAATACGCCGGGCACGGCGCGCCCAGAACTCCACGAAACTGAAACGCCCGGCCTGACGTTCGCGCCAGATGATCGAGGTAATCAGAAAACCGGAAATCACAAAAAACACATCGACGCCGACAAAACCGCCAGTGACGCCTGGAACGCCAAAATGGAACAGCACGACAGCCAGGACAGCAATGGCACGCAGGCCGTCGATGTCTCTTCGATAAGCAAGAACGGTCATAAACAATGGTCAGCCAGATACGAATGGGGATGAGCGTAGCCGCACTCACCTATTTTTGTTTCTTAACTGACACTTGAGGCGCTCAAACCTCCCCTTTTCGACACAAAAAAAATGGCGCCCCTGAGGGCGCCATTTTTTCGGACCTGAAACGTGGTTTTACTTACGCTTCATCGACAAGAAGAACTCATCGTTGGTCTTGGTGGTTTTCAGCTTGTCGATCAAGAACTCGATGGCAGCGACTTCGTCCATCGGGTGCAGCAGCTTGCGCAGGATCCACATACGCTGCAGTTCGTCATCGGCAGTCAGCAACTCTTCGCGGCGGGTACCGGAACGGTTGATGTTGATCGCCGGGAACACGCGTTTTTCCGCGATGCGACGGTCCAGGGGCAGTTCCATGTTGCCAGTACCCTTGAACTCTTCGTAGATCACTTCGTCCATCTTCGAACCGGTTTCAACCAGTGCGGTGGCGATAATGGTCAGCGAGCCGCCTTCCTCAATGTTCCGCGCGGCGCCGAAGAAACGCTTCGGTTTCTCCAGGGCGTGGGCATCGACACCACCGGTCAATACCTTGCCGGAGCTCGGGATTACGGTGTTATAGGCGCGGGCCAGACGGGTGATGGAGTCGAGCAGGATCACCACGTCCTTCTTGTGTTCGACCAGGCGCTTGGCCTTCTCGATCACCATTTCGGCAACCTGCACGTGGCGGGTTGGCGGCTCATCGAACGTGGAGGCAACCACTTCGCCGCGCACGGTGCGCTGCATTTCGGTCACTTCTTCCGGACGCTCATCGATCAACAGCACGATCAGGTGAACTTCAGGATTGTTACGTGCGATGTTCGCTGCAATGTTCTGCAGCATGATGGTCTTACCGGCCTTTGGCGGTGCGACGATCAGGCCACGTTGGCCTTTGCCGATCGGGGCACACAGGTCGATGACACGGCCGGTCAAGTCTTCGGTGGAACCGTTACCGGCTTCCATCTTCATGCGCACGGTCGGGAACAGCGGCGTCAAGTTCTCGAAGAGAATCTTGTTTTTCGCGTTCTCGGGACGATCGAAGTTGATCGTGTCGACCTTGAGCAGGGCGAAATAACGCTCGCCTTCCTTCGGAGGGCGGATCTTGCCAACAATGGTGTCGCCGGTGCGCAAGTTGAAGCGACGGATCTGGCTCGGCGAGACGTAGATATCGTCTGGGCCGGCGAGATAGGAGGCGTCTGCAGAGCGGAGGAAGCCGAAGCCGTCCTGGAGAATCTCCAGCACGCCATCACCGGAGATTTCCTCGCCGCTTTTCGCGTGCTTTTTCAGCAGGGAGAAAATCACGTCCTGCTTGCGCGAACGGGCCATATTTTCTATGCCCATTTCTTCGGCCAGTTGGAGCAGGTCGGTAATCGGCTTTTGCTTGAGTTCAGTCAGATTCATATAGGAATGACGTAATCATTTATGGAGGGGGGAAATTAAGCTTTTGGCTTAATGAGGCCGCGCCGCAGAGAAGGCGACAGGATCGCGTACTAATCGAAAAGGAATGCGTCGGCGACGGCTTGCAGGGGGCAGTGGAGAAACCAGTGCGGGGCCGAATGTACCACCTGAGTTTGGGAGCGTCTAGCCCTGTTTCACGAAAAAGCCCCGCTATTTGCGGGGCTTTTTTGACGACGCTTAGATGTTCGCGTCGAGGAAAGCTTGCAGCTGAGACTTCGACAGCGCGCCTACTTTAGTGGCTTCGACGTTGCCGTTCTTGAACAGCATCAGCGTAGGAATACCACGCACGCCATGCTTGGCCGGGGTTTCCTGGTTGTCGTCGATGTTCAGCTTGGCAATGGTCAATTTGCCTTCGTAGGTGGTCGCAATGTCGTCCAGGACTGGAGCGATCATTTTGCAAGGGCCGCACCATTCAGCCCAGTAGTCAACCAGCACCGGGCCAGCAGCCTTGAGTACTTCGGCCTCAAAGGTCGCGTCGGTGACGTGCTTGATAAGATCGTTGCTCATGGATGTCTCCGGATTGTAAGCAAAAAAAACGTGGCCCATCATAGCCGCCCTTCCCCCGTTCAGGAAGCCGCCTCTGATTGAGTCTTGCTATGGTGGCGCATGAGTTTGCGTATAGCCCAACTCACGGCGTTACGGGAGTCACGAAGGCGATGCCCGTGCGCAACGCCGCATTGCGCACGTGTTCCTGCATGGTTTTCTGCGCCGCCGCACTGGCGCGCCGGGCCAGGGCACGCAGGATCTTGCGGTGCTCCTGCCAGGTTTCCATGGCCCGCTCCGGCCGGATGAACGGTAGTTTCTGGCTCTCCAGGAACACCTCGGCGCTGGCGCTCAGGATACTCACCATGGCTTGGTTACCGCTGGCCAGCAGGATGCGTTGGTGAAATTCAAAGTCCAGCCGCGCGGCGGCTTCAAAGTCGCCGACCTTGAGCACCTTGCGCATCGCTTCGACGTTGTCTTCCAGGCGGTCCAGTTCATCCGTCGTCAACGTGACCGCCGCCAGCCCCGCCGCAAACCCCTCAAGGGCGTAGCGCAACTGGAAGATATCCAGCGGCGTGGCCTGCGCCGCGAACGGCCAGGCAAACCCTGGCGATTCCTCAGGCGCTTGCACGAACACCCCCTTGCCAGGCTGCACACTCACCACTCCCAAGGCACTCAGTGACGACAACGCCTCGCGCAACGACGCCCGGCTCACGCCCAACTGCACGGCCAGGTCACGCTGGGACGGCAACGCATCGCCCGGCCCGAAGCCTTGCTCCTTGATCAGTTTGCGGATGGCCTGCAGGGCCGCTTCCGGTACGGCTTGGGCGATGGAATTCATAAAAAACTCAAGGTTCCAGTCAACTGAGCGGCTAGTTGTAAAGCTATTCGCGGCAGGCGGCAAGCCACGCCCCAAAGGCGCTCGCCCGATTCTGCCAGCGCTCGAAAAGGGTGCGAAAAGCCCGACAACTGTTCAGACCAGTAAGACCACCTCGGCTCAATAAACACCAGCCTTACAGACGATCTGAGCGGTACTGGCATGGGCTGTGCACTGGGCAAATCCAGAAAATCCCTTCGCCCTTCTCGGAGAGTTGCCATGACCAAGCGCTACAGCGCCCTGCTTACTGCCCTGTTCGCCAGCCTGATGCTGAGCCAGGCACCCGCCCAGGCCAATGGTCTGGACGACATCGTTGCCCGTGGCACCCTAAAGGTCGCCGTGCCCCAGGACTTCCCGCCGTTCGGCTCGGTCGGCCCTGACATGAAGCCTCGCGGCCTCGACATCGACACCGCCAAGCTGTTGGCCGACCAGCTCAAGGTCAAGCTGGAGCTGACCCCGGTGAACAGCACCAACCGTATTCCGTTCCTCACCACCGGCAAGGTCGACCTGGTGATTTCCAGCCTGGGCAAGAACCCCGAGCGCGAAAAGGTCATCGATTTCTCCAAGGCCTACGCGCCGTTCTACCTGGCCGTGTTCGGTCCGCCTGATGCCGCCATCAGCAGCGTCGACGACCTCAAGGGCAAGACCATCAGCGTGACCCGTGGCGCCATTGAAGACATCGAGCTGACCGCCGTCGCGCCCAAGGAAGCCACGATCAAACGCTTCGAAGACAACAACTCGACCATCGCCGCCTACCTGGCCGGCCAGGTCGACCTGATTGCCAGCGGTAACGTGGTGATGGTGGCGATCAGCGAGCGCAACCCGAAACGCGTGCCGGCGTTGAAGGTGAAGCTCAAGGATTCCCCCGTGTACGTGGGCGTGAACAAGAACGAGCCCGCACTGCTGGAGAAGGTCAATCAGATCCTGGTTGCGGCCAAGGCCGACGGCAGCCTGGAAAAGAACGCGATGCAGTGGCTCAAAGAACCATTGCCTGCTGATCTCTAAGGCGGAGCTGACCCATGGCCTATCAATTCGACTTTGTGCCGGTGCTGGCCAATACCGACCTGCTGCTGCGCGGCGCACTGTTCACCCTTGAGCTGACAGCGATCGGTGCGATCCTGGGGGTAGCCCTGGGCACCGTCGGAGCGGTGGTGAGGGCGTGGAAGATCCAGCCCTTCGCCTGGTGCTTCGGTGTGTATGTCGAGTTGATTCGCAACACACCGTTCCTGGTGCAGCTGTTCTTCATCTTCTTCGGCCTGCCGTCATTGGGGCTGAAAATTACCGAGTGGCAAGCCGCAGTGCTGGCGATGGTGATCAACTTGGGAGCCTACTCCACCGAGATCATCCGCGCCGGCATCCAAGCCATTCCCCGCGGGCAACTGGAAGCCGCCGCCGCACTGGCCATGACCCGTTTCGAAGCCTTCCGTCATGTGGTGCTGCTGCCGGCGCTGGGCAAGGTGTGGCCGGCGCTGAGCAGCCAGATCATCATCGTGATGCTCGGTTCGGCGGTGTGTTCCCAGATCGCCACCGAGGAGCTGAGCTTTGCCGCCAACTTTATCCAGTCGCGTAACTTCCGTGCGTTCGAAACCTATGCCCTGACCACCCTGGTGTACCTGTGCATGGCGCTGATGATTCGCCAGTTGCTCAATTGGATCGGTCGACGCTTCGTGATGAGGAACAGCCGATGAGTGATTTTTCCTTTTGGGACATCGTGCGTAACCTGGCCACCGGCCTGCAATGGACACTCCTGCTGTCGCTGGTGGCGTTTGTTGGTGGCGGCGTGATCGGTTTGCTGGTGATGACGATGCGCATCAGCCGCAAAGCCTTCCCGCGCAACGTGGCGCGCACCTATATCGAACTGTTCCAGGGCACACCGGTGTTGATGCAGCTGTTCCTGGTGTTTTTCGGCATTGCCCTGCTCGGCGTGGATATCTCGCCCTGGCTGGCGGCGGCCATTGCCCTGACCCTGTTTACCAGCGCCTACCTGGCCGAAATCTGGCGCGGCTGCGTCGACTCCATTGCCCATGGGCAATGGGAAGCGTCGGCCAGCCTGGCGCTTAACCCACTGGAGCAACTGCGCTACGTGATCCTGCCCCAGGCGCTGCGAATTGCCGTGGCGCCAACGGTGGGCTTCTCGGTGCAAGTCGTCAAAGGCACCGCCGTGACTTCGATCATAGGCTTTACCGAACTGACCAAGACCGGCGGCATGCTCGCCAACGCCACCTTCGAGCCCTTCATGGTCTACGGCCTGGTGGCCCTTGGTTACTTTTTGCTCTGCTACCCCTTGTCCCTCAGTGCGCGCTACCTGGAAAGGAGACTGCATGCCTCTGCTTAGAATTTCCGCCCTGCATAAGTATTACGGCGATCACCACGTACTCAAGGGCATCGACCTGACCGTTGAAGAAGGCCAGGTGGTGGCGATCATCGGCCGCAGCGGCTCGGGCAAGTCCACTTTGCTGCGAACCCTCAACGGCCTGGAATCCATCAACGACGGCGTGATCGAAGTCGATGGCGAATACCTGGACGCTGCCCGCGCCGACCTGCGCAGCCTGCGGCAGAAAGTCGGCATGGTGTTCCAGCAGTTCAACCTGTTCCCGCACCTGACTGTCGGCGAAAACGTCATGCTTGCGCCACAAGTGGTGCAGAAGGTGCCCAAGGCCAAGGCCGCCCAATTGGCCAGGCAAATGCTCGAACGCGTGGGGCTGGGCGAGAAATTCGACGCCTTCCCCGATCGCCTGTCCGGCGGCCAGCAACAACGCGTGGCGATTGCCCGCGCGCTGGCGATGTCACCCAAGGTGTTGCTGTGCGACGAGATCACCTCGGCCCTCGACCCGGAACTGGTCAACGAAGTGCTCAGCGTGGTGCGCCAACTGGCCAAGGACGGCATGACCCTGATCATGGTGACCCACGAAATGCGCTTCGCGCGGGAAGTCGGCGATAAGCTGGTGTTCATGCACCAAGGAAAGGTGCATGAAGTGGGTGACCCCAAGCAGCTGTTCGCCAACCCGCAAACGGTCGAACTGGCCAACTTCATCGGCTCTACGGAACAGTAGGACTGACCAGTTCGAATTGGCCATGCCCCTCCAGCAGCACCTCCCGGCGCACCGAGAGGGCATCGGCGGGCAAGTGAACCTCAATCTCTACCTGGGCCGTCAACCGGCGGCCCGTCACTGGCACACCGGCTGCGCTCGCCACCAATGTGCGGCCAGGTAACAGCCGCCCGTCAGCCGTTTCATCGGGTTGCCACGCCACCGGCCTGCCGTCGACCTGAGCCCGCCTCAGGCTCAACATGAAGCGTCCTTGCCGGCCAAACTGAAAACCCTGGGCATCGGCAGGCGCACCACTGAAGCGCAATGCCATTGCCGCCGGGTTGGCGCAGAGCACGCTCAGGTGCAGCGTACGCTGCGTATCCAGCCTCAGTGTCGAGCGACCGGACGACGTTTGCGAGGGACGAATCACCCCGTAATCGACCCGGGGCTCGCTCAAGGTCATCCGGCAGTCTTCGGCCCGCGCCTGGTTCACCAGCAGGGCGACGACCACCAGACACACGCCAGCGGCACGCGGGCCGTTCATCCGTTCAGCGAACATGGCATACCACGGGTGCGGTTTCGTAGAGTTGGTCATCGTCAGGCTCTTGCTCCGGGTTGACTTGCAGCAGGCAGGATTGCGAATCCGGCAATGAAACCTTCAGGGTTTGCGGCCCATCGATGTTGCTGAGGAAAATCATGCCCTCACCCACCACGCTGGTTACAAAGTTGTTGTCCTGGCCAAACACAGCAGCCCCTTGAGGCAAGGGCCGACCTTGTTCATCCTGAGCTTCAAGCAACAGGCGACGGACTTTCACCACATCAAAGTTGAGAATATTGACTGAACCCCGACCAGCGGCGAGCACCTTGGTCCCGTTCTTCAAGTCGACGCGCTTGGGCAGCGACTGGGTCTGCACCTGCAGATGGTTGTTGCTGTAAGCCTGCAGCCCGGGGATCACGGCCTGGCCACTGAAATCGGTCCATACCGGTCCTTGGGGCGTCGAGACCTTTGCCGCACCGATATCACCCACCGAGACAATGCCAAAGGTGTCCTGCACCGCATACGGCGAGAAGGTCACGCCGTGCTCATGGGCCACGATGCCGCCTTGCAGTTGGCCGGAATAGTTGGTGTTCGACGGGTCACGGTCGACGCCCAGGCTCACGCGGGTATAGAGCGGCAAGATGTCCACACGGCCACGCACGCTTTGCTCTCGTTCTTTCAGGTCCCGATCAACACCGACCTCGTAGTTCACATAGTCGTTGACCCGCTCGCTGAGGGCGGTGCCGGCATCCAGCCGGTCACCTCGACGACTGACGTAAGCGCTCACACGCCGATCATCGCCGAGCGGCACCGTGACCTGCAGCCGGACGGACGTGCCCTCGTCCAGCCGCTCATCACGGCGACCGCCCCGAACCGGGTCCAGGCGCCGAGGCTCGGTCGCACCTACCTGAGCGTCGGCGATCAGGGCTACTCCCACGCCGTTGAAGGTGTTGTTCCACGAGGCAAAGAGGTGATCGTTGGAGTGCCCGTCAAATTGCGAGTTACGTGTGAAGCCGAGGGAGAAACCACCCAGGGACGGGTCCGCCCAGCTCAAACCTGCCGTGTACTGACGCTTGAAACGCGCATCCAGATCGTACCCTCGCGACGCCTGGCCGGCGTCCAGTACTTCCCGGTAGCCGCGGCTCTGTGCCGAGGCACTCAGGTTGATATCAAGGTTGGCAAATAACGGAGTCCCCAAAGACAGCGTGCTACGTGCGCCTCCCACCTCATCTTGAGCATCACGGGACAGGTTATGCCGCACACCCACGGTCACCTGGTGGAAAAATACACTGCTCAGGGAGCCGCCTGCCGACTGGTACTCATCGGTACTCAGTAGACCGAAGCCCAACGACGAGCGCTGGCCCAATCCCCAGGTGCCGCTGCCCATGGCGACCACAGGGGACTCCCGGTTGTCGAGGGACGTCTCACGCACCTTGCCGAGGGAAAAATAGTACCCCGGCTCCACCGGCGCTCCACCACGAAAGGAAGCAGCGGGCACCACGAAACTGCGCTTGGCCCCACGCACGTCAATCACGCTCACGTCGAGGTCGCTGGTGCTGTTCAGCAATGGCAAACCGGTGAGCCTGAACGGACCTTCCGGCACCAGGGTGGAGTGGATCAATGCGCCCGATTGACGGACTTCGACCCGAGACTGGCTTTGAGCCAGCCCTTCCACCACGACGTTGCTGTCGCCCGCGCCGGTGCGCTGCTGGCCATCCGGGGAGAACTGCAAGCCCGTCAGCTGCACACCGCCAAATATCGGGTTGTTGCTGGAAATCTGCCCCACCTGGAAGGTCGACTGCAACGCCGCGATATCACGCTGGGCATAAGCATTCACCTGCTCGGTGCGCGTCTTGCCATTGTCGGACACATAAAACTGGCGGCTGCGGACAATCCAATTACCCAGGTTGAAACCCGCCTCGGTATAGGCCGATACGAAGCGACTTGGCCCACCCCGCGAGTGGGTATCGAAACCCAATATGTCGTAGTTAAAGAGGGCTGCCGCGCCCCCCTGGGAAAAATTCCCGGTCTCCCACTCGGGCTCGCGCAGGGACTGCGTGGGCACCACCAGGGTGATCTCATCGCTGCTGGGGCGTAGCCGCACCATGGTCGCCGGGTATTCCCCGACGAAGTCATGGCAGGCCTGGTCAGGGGTAATGCCCTCACGCAGAACCCTGGACGGGGTGACCAGACCGGCCTTTGCCAGTAACGCAGGGGTGAAGCACAACTGGCCCTGGTAATCGAAACGTGCATCAACCAACCCCAGCGGGGTGCCATTGACTCGCAGCCCGACCACATGGACACCTTCGCGAAAGCGCGCGGCGCTACGAAAGTATTCCGACACCTGTGGATCAATGCCAAGGGAGGTCAACGCAGCCAGATCAAAACCTTCCCCCAGCCCGACCGCTACGCTGGTACCGGGCAGACTCCACAGCGTCGCAAGCCCCAGCAGAATCCTGGAACGCGCTTGGGAAACATTGCTCGGCACGCTATTGGCAGAGCGACGGGTATGCCTGCTCTTCTTCATAGGCGCGTCAATCCGCATCAGCCGTAACGGGTGCGCGGTAGGTATCCACCGTAAACCCGTAGACCGTGGCCGGTTGAATCCCCACGGCCACCACGCCCGCCACCGGGCCTGCCGACGCAAGCGTCAGCACTTCGCCCGGGAGGATGTAGGTTCGCGGCAACGTTGCAACGCTTGCCTGCGGATGCAGTTGTACTTCCATCCCCAGGCGTACGACGTAAGCGCTGTTGTTGTGGACCCTCAACTGATCCCCTTCACGCTTCCATGTCAGCAACTGCCAGGGCGCGTCATGCCTGGGCAAGCCTTTAGGGTGCAGGATCAAGGGCAGGCTCTGGCGCAGGGTGATACCAATGGTCGCACCGCCGGGTGCTCGTGCCTCGGGGATACCTTCAAAGGAAACCCGTTTCAGGCGCTGGGTCTTGAGCGGTTTCTTCGTGGTACTGATGAAGCGAACAAGTTGGGTGTCGCCCGCTTCGACCCGAGTAATCGGGGGCGTTACGATCAACAAGGGTTCCAGGTCTTCGGGTATGTTTTGTATGACCGAATGGAGCAACGCAGGGCCAGGGTCGGTATTTTTAACATTAAGCGTTGCCTCACCCTCTTCTTCATTAAGAATGACAACGGTTGTTTCGGGTTGCATTCCGTCTGCGACTGCCAAACCACACCAAAAGAGGCACAAGCTTATATAGCGCAGCAACGACACAACCATTATTGATAGAACATTCACCGATTTTCCCCACAGCCATAAAATCAAACACCAACAAACGCACACGTTAAAACAGCCGACATTTAACAGAGATAGATAAGTACCTTTGCGTTAATGTCGGCCGTTAATGACGTACTTAGATGTAATCCACTGACAGGCTGGTGCGACCATCCAACGTTACATCGCGGGTCAGGTCCAAATCCTGTGTGCGGTTGATAACGGCTTTCACTTCAAGTGTGCCCGTAAGACTGGTGACGGATGCAGGTACCACACTGGTACCGCTGCGCCACGAATACTGGGCGGGTGATTGGGCGACTTTACCGTCACTGTTCTGCCAGGCAGCGCCCGAGCTGCTGCGCATGATAGGGCTCAGGGTCCCGCTGGACGATTGCAGATTTTTGAGGGTGACGGAGTACCCACCGGTACGCTTGCTATTGGCGAGACCCAGACCGTAGTTCTGCGCCTCGGTGAACCCGGTACCGAGGATGCCTGTCACCTTGCTGGCGGATTGCAGGTCACTCAGCGCCACTCGGAACTGCGCTGGGGTTTGGCCGCAACTGATGCTCAAGCCGACCGTTTTCGCTGCAAGAGAAGTGAACTGCGTCGGCGACAAGCTTGCGGCGGGAATTGTCTGGTAATCAACGATGCCGCCACCGGCGAGGCTAAGGTTGCAAGCCACCGGTTTGATAGTCCCGCGTACAATCAGTTCAGCAACATTCGTTGCATGAGCCCCGATACTCGCGACCAGGCAAAGAGTCCCCACTGTCACACCAAGCATTTTTTTCATAGTAAACCTGTCATCTGTAATGAATCGGTGCATTCACGAAGGCCGAACATTCCGACCCTAAATAAATAACACCACGGCGTAATTGCCGGATGACAGTCTGTCGTTTTGGCACCTGATTAAAGAATCAGACTAGACGCCAGTCATTGTGGGAACCGTAAAAACAAATAGTGAGCCAAGCCAAAACACCAGGTAGGCGTAAATACAAAACCAATAAGTTATTAATCGCTCCCTTGTAGGCAAAATCATAAACAGCAAAATGACAACAAAAGGTTAATAATTCCTACAAAAGTGAAGCTCTATTCAAGGGTGGTTCAGAAACCTCCCTACATTACCTACAAGAATTCCTCACAGACACCTACATGAAAATTACCGAAGCCGTACGCGTTGGCACCAAAGGTCGATCGTGGCACGATGGCTGGGTTATCGACCGAGACCCCCTAACCATGCCGCAATCCCAAGCCAAGAATCTGTCCCTGATCGCCGCCATCGACCTGGGCTCGAACAGCTTTCACATGGTCGTGGCCAAGGCCCAGAACGGCGAAATCCGCATCCTTGAGCGGCTCGGCGAAAAAGTGCAACTGGCTGCCGGAATCGACGATGAGCGCCAACTCAATGAAGAATCCATGCAACGTGGGCTTGATTGTCTCAAGCGCTTTGCCCAACTGATCAACGGCATGCCCCTGGGCGCCGTGCGAATCGTCGGCACCAACGCCCTGCGTGAAGCCCGTAACCGCGGCGAATTCATCCGGCGCGCCGAGGAAATCCTCGGGCATCCCGTAGAAGTCATCTCCGGCCGTGAAGAAGCGCGCCTGATCTACCTCGGCGTGTCCCACACCCTGGCTGACACCCCTGGCAAACGCCTGGTCGCCGACATTGGCGGCGGCAGCACCGAATTCATCATTGGCCAGCGCTTCGAGCCGCTGCTGCGCGAAAGCCTGCAGATGGGCTGCGTCAGCTACACCCAACGCTATTTCAAGGATGGCAAGATCACCCCGGCGCGCTATGCCCAGGCCTACACGGCGGCGCGACTGGAGATCATGAGCATCGAGCACGCCCTGCACCGCCTGACCTGGGATGAAGCCATCGGTTCGTCCGGCACCATCCGCGCCATCGGCCTGGCCCTGAAAGCCGGCGGCCATGGCACCGGCGAGGTCAACGCCGAAGGCTTGGCGTGGCTCAAGCGCAAACTGTTCAAGCTGGGGGATGCAGAAAAAATCGACTTCGACGGCATCAAGCCCGACCGTCGTACTATCTTCCCGGCCGGCCTGGCGATTCTCGAAGCGATCTTCGACGCCCTCGAACTTCAGCGCATGGACCACTGCGACGGCGCCCTGCGCGAAGGCGTGCTCTACGACCTGCTGGGGCGTCACCATCACGAAGACGTGCGTGAGCGCACGCTCACCTCGTTGATGGAGCGCTACCATGTCGATCTGGAACAAGCCGCCCGCGTGGAACGCAAAGCGCTGCACGCCTTCGACCAGGTGGCCGAGGATTGGGACTTGGAAGACGGTGTATGGCGCGAGTTGCTGGGCTGGGCCGCCAAGGTGCATGAAGTGGGCCTGGATATCGCCCACTACCATTACCACAAGCACGGCGCCTACCTGATCGAGCATTCGGACCTGGCGGGTTTCTCCCGGGAAGACCAGCAGATGCTCGCCCTGTTGGTGCGCGGCCATCGCCGCAACATCCCCAGGGACAAGTTCGCTGAATTCGGTGACGAAGGCATCAAGCTGATTCGCCTGTGCGTGCTGCTGCGCTTTGCGATCCTGTTCCACCACATTCGTGGCACCCAGGAAATGCCTCAGGTAACCCTGCGCGCCGACGGCGACAGCCTGGACGTGGTGTTCCCGAAAGGCTGGCTGGATGAGAACCAGCTGACCCAGGCAGATTTTGGCCAGGAAGCGGAGTGGCTGACGCGGGTGGGGTTCAGCCTTAATTTGCGCTGATGAACACCGCAAACAACTGTGTGAGCGGGCTTGCGTGGTGAGCGGGCTTATGTGGTGAGCGGGCTTGCCCCGCGCTGGGCTGCGAAGCAGCCCCAATAAAAACGCCGCATTCTGTCAGACAGAATGCGGCGTTTGGTTTTAGGGCCGCTTCGCAGCCCAGCGCGGGGCAAGCCCGCTCACCACACAAGCCTGCTCCCACATGGGGTCGCGTTAGCCTGGATTAATTCACCGACAGGATCGGGCTACCCAACTTCTCTAACAGCGTCGCCTGCGCACTGCGCGGGTTCTGGTTGCCGGTCGGTGTGTTGCGCACGTAGCGCCCGTCCGACTGCAGGCTCCAGCTGTGGGTGTTGTCGGTCAGGTAGCTTTCCAGCTCCTTCTTGACCCGCATGATCAGCTTCTTGCCTTCCACCGGGAAGCAGGTCTCCACACGCTTATCGAGGTTGCGCTCCATCCAGTCGGCGCTGGAGAGGAACATCTGCTCCTCGCCGCCGTTGAGGAAGTAGAACACCCGTGTGTGTTCCAGGAAGCGGCCGATGATCGAGCGCACATGAATGTTGTGCGACACCCCGACAATGCCCGGACGCAGGCAGCACATGCCACGCACCACCAGGTCGATACGCACGCCGGACTGGCTGGCCTTGTACAGCGCGCGGATGATCTTCGGATCGGTCAGCGAGTTGAACTTGGCAATAATGTGCGCCGGTTTGCCCTCCAGGGCGAACTGGGTTTCGCGGGCAATCATGTCGAGCATGCCCTTCTTGAGGGTGAACGGCGCGTGCAGCAGCTTCTTCATGCGCAAGGTCTTGCCCATGCCGATCAGCTGGCTGAACAACTTGCCGACGTCTTCACACAAGGCATCGTCGGACGTCAGCAGGCTGTAGTCGGTGTAGAGCTTGGCGTTGCCGGCGTGATAGTTGCCGGTGCCCAAGTGGGCGTAACGCACGATCTCACCGGCTTCACGGCGCAGGATCAGCATCATCTTGGCGTGAGTCTTGAAGCCCACGACGCCGTAGATCACCACCGCACCCGCCGCCTGCAGACGGCTGGCCAGCTGCAGGTTGGATTCTTCGTCGAACCGCGCACGCAGCTCGATCACCGCGGTGACTTCCTTGCCGTTACGCGCGGCGTCGACCAAGGCGTCGACAATTTCCGAGTTGGCGCCGGAACGGTACAGGGTCTGGCGTACGGCCAATACGTGCGGGTCCTTGGCAGCCTGGCGCAGCAGGTCGACCACCGGGGTGAAGGACTCGAACGGGTGCAGCAACAGGATGTCCTGCTTGCTCACCACACTGAAAATGTTCTCGCTGTTTTGCAGCAGCTTCGGGATCTGCGGGGTGAACGGCGTGTATTGCAGCTCCGGGTGGCTGTCCAGGCCGGTGATGCTGAACAGGCGCGTCAGGTTCACCGGGCCATTGACCTGGTACAGCTCGGACTCGGACAGGTTGAATTGCTTGAGCAGGTAGTCCGACAGGTGTTTGGGGCAGGTGTCGGCCACTTCCAGGCGCACCGCATCGCCGTAGCGCCGCGAGAACAGCTCACCGCGCAGGGCACGGGCCAAGTCTTCGACGTCTTCGGAGTCCAGCGCCAGGTCGGCGTTACGGGTCAGGCGGAATTGGTAGCAACCCTTCACCTTCATGCCCTGGAACAGGTCATCGGCGTGCGCATGGATCATCGACGACAGGAATACATAGTTATCGCCAGCGCCCCCCACCTCTTCGGGTACCTTGATGATCCGTGGCAACAGGCGCGGCGCCGGGATGATCGCCAGGCCGGAGTCACGACCGAAGGCGTCGATACCTTCCAACTCCACGATGAAGTTGAGGCTCTTGTTCACCAGCAACGGGAACGGGTGCGTCGGGTCGAGGCCGATCGGGGTGATGATCGGGGAAATCTCGTCACGGAAGTAACGGCGCACCCAGGTCTTGATCTTGGTGGTCCAGTGACGGCGGCGGATGAAGCGGACCTGATGTTTTTCCAGTTCCGGCAACAGGATGTCATTGAGGATCGCGTACTGGCGGTCCACATGGCCGTGCACCAGCTCGCTGATGCGTGCCAGGGCCTGGTGCGGCTGCAGGCCATCGGCGCCGGCTTGCTCGCGGGCAAAGGTGATCTGCTTCTTGAGGCCGGCGACGCGGATCTCGAAGAACTCGTCCAGGTTGCTGGAGAAGATCAGCAGGAACTTCAGCCGTTCCAGCAACGGATAGGACTCATCCAGCGCCTGCTCCAGCACGCGGATGTTGAATTGCAGTTGTGACAGCTCGCGGTGGATGTACAGGCTGCTGTCATCCAGGTTGGTCACGGCGACCACCGGGGCCGGTACGGGCGGCTCGGCGACCACGACCGGCGCGGCAGGCTCGTGCTCCGGCGGGGTCTCGCTGACCTGTTCAACCACCGGGTGAGCGTCTTTTACGGCAACTTCTGTGAGTCCTTCGGTATTCATCGAGTGTTCCTGTGAGGGCTATTGTTGCTCTCTAAGCAATTGGGCGGCGCGGGCGGCGAAGTAAGTCAGGATGCCATCAGCCCCGGCGCGTTTAAAGGCTGTCAGGGATTCAAGAATCACCCCTTCACTCAGCCATCCATTCTGTATTGCAGCCATGTGCATCGCGTATTCGCCGCTGACCTGATAGACGAAAGTCGGCACTTTGAATTCTTCTTTGACCCGGTAAAGGATGTCCAGGTAAGGCATCCCCGGCTTGACCATCACCATGTCAGCGCCTTCGGCCAGGTCGGCCGCCACTTCGTGCAGGGCTTCATGGCTGTTGGCCGGGTCCATCTGGTACGAAGCCTTGTTGGCCTTGCCCAGGTTCAGCGCCGAGCCCACCGCATCGCGGAACGGGCCGTAGTAGGCGCTGGCGTACTTGGCCGAGTAGGCCATGATCCGCACGTTGACGTGACCGGCCAGCTCCAGGGCTTCGCGGATCGCCTGGATGCGGCCGTCCATCATGTCCGACGGTGCAACCACCTGGGCGCCTGCCGCTGCGTGGGACAACGCCTGCTTTACCAGCGCGTCGACAGTGATGTCGTTCTGAACATAGCCGTCTTCGTCAAGAATGCCATCCTGCCCGTGGGTGGTGAACGGGTCCAACGCCACGTCGGTGATCACCCCAAGCTCCGGGAACCGCTCGCGCAAGGCACGGGTGGCGCGCTGGGCGATCCCGTCCGGGTTCCAGGCTTCGGCAGCATCCAAAGACTTGAGTTCAGGCGGCGTGACCGGGAACAGCGCCAATGCCGGAATCCCCAGCTCGACCCAAGCGGCGGCTTCTTCAAGCAGCAGGTCAATGGTCAAGCGCTCCACACCGGGCATCGAAGCCACTGCTTCGCGACGATTTTCACCGTCCAGCACAAACACCGGCAGGATCAGATCGTTGGTCGTCAGCACGTTTTCACGTACCAGACGACGAGAGAAATCATCTCGACGATTGCGACGCAGACGGGTGGCGGGAAACAGGCGATTGGCAGGGGTAAAGCTCACGACAGACTCCTGAGCCCGGGTTCACGGGCGAGCGTTGCAGTTATAAGCGGCCATTATGACGAAGGTATGACAGTTGTGCTTAACGATGCGACCTGTAGTCGCATTCGTCATTTCCGTAGGAATTGTTCACTTCGTGACACATCTCGATACTTTCATGAATCTTCGTGAAGGCGTAGGCTGCGCGTTCATTTCGCCAGCACCCAGACCATGCTTCAACAATTTCTGCATGACTTCGGCTACTTTGCCCTCTTCCTAGGCACCTTCTTCGAAGGCGAGACCATCTTGGTGCTCGCAGGCTTCCTGGCGTTCCGTGGGTACATGGATATCAACCTGGTGGTCGTGGTTGCCTTTTTCGGCAGCTACGCCGGCGATCAGCTCTGGTATTACATGGGCCGCAAACACGGGCGCAAGCTGTTAGCGCGCAAGCCACGCTGGCAGTTGATGGGCGACAAGGCCCTGGAGCATATCCGCAAACATCCGGATATCTGGGTGCTGAGCTTTCGCTTTGTCTACGGATTGCGCACGGTCATGCCGGTGGCGATCGGCCTTTCCGGCTACCCACCCCTGCGCTACCTGATCCTCAACGGTATTGGAGCCGCGATCTGGGCTGCCGCCCTGGGTGCTGCGGCGTATCACTTCGGTGCCGTACTGGAAGGCATGCTCGGTAGCGTCAAGAAATATGAGCTGTGGGTATTGGGTGCGTTGCTGGTACTGGGCTTCGGCCTGTGGCTGCGCCGCCGCTTCAAGAATGCGCGTATTGCCCGTGAGGCCTGCGCCGAAGCCAAGGCCCGACTGGCCGCCGAACCCGCCCCTGTCGAAGCCCCTAAGACGCCAGTCGAGTAAACCGGCCTCTGCAGCAATAGAGGCCGATCACGCTGAGCAGGCTGTAGCTCAGCAGGCCCAGCCAGCCCAGGTTGCTGGCGGGCCATAGCCCGGTCAACGGCGCCAGCCATACCAGCGGCACATTCAGTGCCAGCCTCAAAAGCTCGGCCTTCCACGCCCACGGGCGGTTCTCCAGGGCCACGCCCAACGTAAACAGCCCCAGCGCCATCGCACTCCAGCCCAGGATCAACGCCGCCGTGGGCAAGCCTTCGCCAACATTCATCAAATAGCTGCCAAAACCTACATACGCCGCAAACTGCAGGGCGATATAGACCTGCTGGCGCACACCCAGCGGGACTTCGAATTTGCGGAACTGGCTCAAGTCATGTTTGGCCAACGGGTACTTGGCCTTCACGTCCGCCGGGCGCCAGCCGGTGCGCATGAACCAGATGCGCAGCTTGTCCCACCGGCTCTCGGTGCGCCGTGCGTCACGCCATAACTGTGCATAAAACTGCAGGTTGGCCCACAGCGGATTCCAGCTGGCCAGCGGCGTGGTCACGCCGAAAATCACCGGCTCGTTGTCGTCTTCCTCTTGGAAGGTGCCGAACAGTCGGTCCCAAATAATGAACACCCCGCCGTAGTTGCGATCCATGTAGAGAGCGTTCTGTGCATGGTGGGCCCGATGATTGGACGGCGTGACAAAAAACCACTCATACCAGCCGAGCTTCGGCACATGCCGGGTGTGCACCCAGAATTGATACAGCAAATTGAGCGATGCCACGCTGATAAACACCACCAATGGCACGCCCAGTACAGCCAGGGGCAGGTAGAAGATCCAGCTGAGCAGGAAGCCGGTGCTGGTCTGGCGCAGTGCGGTGCTGAGGTTGTAGTCCTCGCTCTGGTGATGCACCGAGTGCGCGGCCCACAGGATGTTGCGCTCGTGGCCCATGCGGTGCAGCCAGTAATAGCAAAAGTCGTAGAACACAAACGCGAACACCCAGGTCCAGACACTTTGGGCAGGCAGTTCGATGACAGCGAGATGCTTGAGGGCGAACGCGTAGGTCAACAGCCCCACACCCTTGGTCAACAACCCCGTGGTCGTCGACAACACCCCGGTGCTGAGGCTGTTGATAGCATCCGCCACCCGGTAGTTGCGCTCGCCGCGCCAACGGTCGGCAAGCAGCTCCACGATGATCAAGACGACGAAAAACGGTACCGCGTAAGGCACAAAGTCCATGGTCTGGTCCGGTCTATTTTTGTTACATCAAGATTAGGTGCAGCGGCGCGAGATCCCATTGGCAACAGATGACAAATTAGTAGACATTTAACGCCAAGAACCCAGGAGAAATGCCCATGAGCAAAAAGATTGCAGTGATCCTTTCCGGCTGCGGCGTGTACGACGGCGCAGAGATTCACGAAAGCGTGATCACCTTGCTGCGCCTGGACCAGCGTGGCGCTCAGGTCCAATGTTTTGCCCCGGATATCGCGCAATTGCACGTGATCAACCACCTCACCGGCGAAGAGATGCCCGAGTCGCGCAATGTACTGGTGGAGTCGGCCCGGATCGCACGGGGTAACGTGAAGAACCTTCGCGACGCCAACGCCGAAGACTTCGATGCGCTGATCGTGCCCGGCGGGTTCGGCGCGGCGAAAAACCTCTCGAACTTTGCCGTTGAAGGCGCTGGCTGCAGCGTCAACCCGCAAGTGCTGGAACTGGCCGAGGCGTTTGCCGAAGCAGGCAAGCCTGTGGGGCTGATCTGCATTTCACCGGCCCTGGCGGCCAAGATCTACGGCCCAGGCGTGACCTGCACCATCGGCAACTGTGCCGACACCGCTGCCGCGCTGGACAAGATGGGCGCCACACACCTGGAATGTGCGGTGGAAGATATCGTCGAAGACACGGCACGCAAGCTGGTGAGCACGCCGGCCTATATGCTCGGCAAGAACATCAGCGAGGTCGCATCGGGGATCAACAAGCTGGTTGACCGGGTGCTGGAACTGACCCACGAGAACGACTGATAGCACCCTACTGTGGTGAGCGGGCTTGTTCTGGTGACCGGGCCTGTTTTGTGAGCAGGCCTGTTTTGTGAGCAGGCCTGTTGTTGTGAGTAGGCTTGTGGGTGGGTGGGCTTGTGTGGTGAGCGAGCTTGTTGTGGTGAGCGAGCTTGTTGTGGTGAGCGGGCTTGCCCCGCGCTGGGTGGCGAAGCCGCCCTAAACCCTGCAGTCATGTTCTAACGGACTCACCGCGTCGGCTGAATTGGGGCTGCTGCGCAGCCCAGCGCGGGGCAAGCCCGCTCACCACACAAGCCCGCTCACCACAACAAGCCTGACCACCACAACAAGCACCCTCACCACAACAAGCCTGCTCGGCACACCTACCCCGCCACAGGGTCAGGCCTGGCGCATTAACCGCGTCAGGATCCGGTCCAACGCATTGGCAAACGCCTGCTTCTCCTTCTCCCCGTGCGGCGGTGGCCCTCCGCCCATCTGGCCTTGCTCACGCAGATCAGTGAACAGGTTGCGCACCGCCAAGCGTTCGCTCATGTTCGCCGGGCTGAACTCCTTGCCGCGTGGGTCGAGGGCCGTGACGCCGTTTTTCACCAAGCGGTCGGCCAGGGGCACATCGCTGCAGATCACCAACTCGCCGGGCACCGCGTGTTCCACCAGGTAGTCATCCGCCGCATCCGGGCCACTGGGCACCACGATCAACTTCACGCAAGAAAAGCTCGGCTTAATCTGGCTCTGACCGGCCACCAGTACCACTTCGAACTGGCGCTTGAGGGCAAACTTCACCACTTGGTCCTTGGCCGCCCGAGGACAGGCGTCGGCATCGATCCACACCCGCATACTTAAGCCATCACCCGGCGCTTCTCGGCCAAACGGCTGCGGCCATACAGCACCACAATCGCCAGGATCGCCACGGCCTGCGCACTCAGCGAGTACGCATCGGCGTGGATGCCCAGCCAGTCGAAGTCAAAGAAGGCGACCGGCCGCGTGCCAAAAATGCCGGCCTCCTGCAACGCCTTCACGCCATGCCCGGCAAACACCACCGACAGTGCACACAACAATGCCGCGTTGATCCCGAAGAACAACGCCAGCGGCAGCTTCGCCGAACCGCGCAGGATCACCCACGCCAGGCCCACCAGCAACACCAGCGCCGTGGCGCCACCGGCCAACACCGCGTTGTGCCCGGCCGGGCCAGCTTGCAGCCACAGGGTTTCGTAGAACAGGATCACTTCGAACAACTCGCGGTACACCGAGAAGAACGCCAGCATCGCAAAGCCGAACCGCCCGCCGCCGCCCACCAGGCTGCTCTTGATGTAGTCCTGCCAAGCGGCGGCGTGGCGGCGATCGTGCATCCACACGCCGAGCCACAGCACCATCACACTGGCGAACAGGGCTGTGCAGCCTTCAAGCAATTCGCGCTGGGCGCCGCTCACGTCAATCACATACGCCGCCAACGCCCAGGTCGCCAGACCCGCCAACAGCGCCAGGCCCCAACCGACGTTGACGCTGCGCACCGCCGACTGCTGGCCGGTGTTGCGCAGGAACGCAAGGATCGCGGCCAGCACCAGGATCGCTTCCAGGCCTTCGCGCAACAGGATCAGCAAGCCGGAGATGTAGCTCAACGACCAACTCAGGCCATCACTGCCCAGCAAGCCGGCAGACTCGGTGAGCTTGCCCTTGGCCACGTCCAAGCGTTGTTGCACCTGCTCGACCGGCAAACCGTCCTGCAACGACTGCCGGTAGGCCATCAGCGCCTTCTCGGTGTCCTTGCGCACGTTGGCGTCAACGTTATCCAGCGAGCTTTCTACCAGCTCGAAACCTTCCAGATACGCGGCCACCGACAGGTCGTAAGCCTGTTCGTGGTCACCCTTTTGGAACGCCGCCAGGCTCTTGTCCAGCGTGCTGGCGGTGTAGTCCAGCAACTGCGCCGGGCCACGCTTGACCTGCGGCGGTTGCGCACGCTGGGCGCGGAACGTCGCGGCAGCCGCGGGACCGCTGGCGGCCAGCACTTCATTGGGGGTCTGGCGGGCCAGGTCGGCGAGGTTGAACGGTTGCTCGCTTTTCGCAGCGGCCGGGTCGGCGGTGAAGCCGGCGATGTAGGTGGCCAGGTCCCAGCGCTGGCGGTCGTCCAGTTGGTCGGCGAAGGACGGCATGTCAGTGCCTTCGACGCCCAAGCCAAGGGTGTTGTAGATCGCGTAAAGGCTCAAGCGGTCCAGGCGTACGGCGTCCCGCAGGTTGGCGGGCGGCGGCGTCATGCCCACGCTGGCTGGGCCGTCACCGGCGCCAGAAGTGCCGTGGCATACCGAACAATGCTGGGCGTAGAGCGGCGCACCGCGCGTGGGATCAGGGGTGATCGCCGGGGCCTGGCTGACTTCATAGGCCACGGCCAACTGGGCGCCCAATTGACGGGCTTGGCGAGCGACTGTCGCGCCGTCTTGATGGGCAGTTACAGCCGCTAACAGTTCGTCGACGCCCTTGACCAACGCCGCGCGCTCCGGGCGTTGTGGCAGTTCTGCCACCAGGCCCTGCAACACGCCGAGAAACTCCAGTTGTTCGCGGTATTCGGATTCATCGATAACCTTGCCCGCCTCCACCGTCGGAGGATAGTCAGCGCCAATGTAGTCCAGCAAATGCAGGGCTTGTGGGGCGCCCTCGGCAGTCGCGGCCATCAGGTTGAAGCTGCACGACATCAACGCCGGCAACATCAGCCAGACGAGAAAACGGAAGGGGGCAGTCATGAACGAATCTCAAAGGGAAATACGAAGTAACACATTGTTGAGCCTTAATGGGTTTGACTCAAGGCGTAAGTGATTGGGTGTTGGTGGGGGCGGGGCATTTTTAGAAGCGGACTAGTGGCGTTTGGCGACTTCGTCGGGGCAAAAAGCCATTGTTTTGCCAGTAATGGTGCTTATAATGCCGCGCCCTGTTAGTGCGAAAGGGAATTTCATTCCTCGTTTTTATGAGGAATGACCACATCGGTTGATACTTTCAGGGAAGAAGTCTGCATGGCATTTCGCGCCTTACCCTCGCTCGCGCTCGCGGCGGTGACCTTGTTGTCCGGCTGCTCGATGTTCCGCAGCTACGATACCGAGCTGCAAGCCACCAATCAGCAATTGGCCACCGGCAATGTCGACGCCGCCCTGACCCTGCTGGAAAAGAACAACACCGGCGACGACAAGGACCTGCTCTATTTCTTCGAAAAGGGCGAGCTGCTCCGTGCCAAGGGTGACTTGACCGGCAGCCAGACCGCCTGGCGCAGCGCCGACCTGCAAGTCTACAAGTGGGAAGAGTCGGTCAAGTTCGACAGCGCCAGGTACCTCGCCCAATTTGGCAGCTTCCTGGCCAATGACAAGGTGCGGCGCTACGAAGGCTATGACTACGAAAAGGTCATGCTGACCACGCAGATGGCCCTGAACCTGTTGGCCCTGAACGACTTCGACGGCGCACGCACCGAAATCAAGAAAACCCATGAACGTGAAGCCGTGATCGCCGACCTGCGGGACAAGGAATACCTCAAGCGCGAGGACGAAGCCCAACGCGAAGGCGTGACCACCCAGATGAAAGACCTGCGCGGCTACCCGGTGGAAACCCTGGACGCGCCGGAAGTGGTCGGCCTGAAAAACAGCTACCAGAGTGCGTTCAGCCATTACCTGGCTGGCTTTGTCTACGAAGCCCTCGGCGAAAAAGACCTGGCGGCACCCGGCTATCGCAAGGCCGTTGAACTGCGCCCCAACACGCCATTATTGGAAAAGGCCCTGCTGGACCTGGACAAATCCAAGGTCGGCGCCGATGAAACCGACGTGCTGATCGTGGTACAGAGCGGCCTGGCACCAGCCCGCGACTCTATTCGCCTGCCGCTGCCGATCCCGATCAATGGCAACCTGGTGATCACCCCGCTGTCGTTCCCGGTGATCAAGGCTGATACGTCCACCGCAACCTTCGCGCAGATTGGCGTCGACGGCCAGCAACAGAACCTCACTGCACTCAACAGCACCACGGCCATGTCCCGCCGCGCCCTGCGCGATGACATGCCGGGGATCATCCTGCGCACCACCGTGCGTGCGGTCACCCGTGGCGTGGCGCAAAACAACCTGAACAAGACCAACCCCATGGCGGGCCTGGTGCTGGGTATCGCCTCGGCCGTCACCGAAGGCGCCGACACCCGCACGTGGCGTACCCTGCCGGACCTGACCCAGGTGACCCGCCTGCGCCTCAAGCATGGCGAGCATCAGGTCAGTCTGCCCAACGCCCTGGGCGGCACGCGGGTGACGGTCAAGGCCGATCAGCGTTATCAGGTCATCACCCTGCGCGTGGTCGGCAACCAGGTATTCGCCGGCGGCCTGGCCGCCCACGTGGAGCCGAACACCGCCAACCAGGCCATCGCCCTCAAACAACCTTAAGGAGCACGTTATGCGTCATTTCATCCTCGGCGCCCTGGCGCTGGTCCTGCTGGCCGGCTGTGCCACCCCGCCGCCGCCGGAGCCTGGCAGCGCCGCGAGCAAAATCGTGGTGATGGGCAAGTTCAAGGGCATCGCGGTCGGTGCCATTCGCGTGGCCCGCGAGAACGGCTTCCTCACCGCCAAGGTGCAGTTGAGCAACATCACCAGCAGCAACCAGATGATGTATTACCGCTTTGCCTGGCTGGGTGCCGACGGCTTCCCGGTGGGCGATGAAGAAACCTGGAAAGTGCTGAACCTGTACGCCAACCAGGCGACCTTCCTGCCTGCGATTGCCAATGTGCCGCAGGCGGCGGACTTCCGTCTTGAAGTGAAAACCCCTTGAGCCGTCCATCCTTTTTGCTGCTGAGAGATTTCCCAATGTTTGCACGCTTCTCGATCCTTGCCGTCGTCGCCGTCCTGGCCAGCGGCTGCGCCAACACCTCCCCGGTACTGGGCGGTAAAAACATCAGCTACGGCGATACCAAGGCAGTGGAACTGGTGACCAATGAGTTCGGTTCCACCGACCTGCAAATGATCGCCGAAAGCATGACCCGCTCCCTGGCTCAGTCCGGCATCCTGCAAGGCCGTCCGGTGGTGCAGGTATACGACGTGAAGAACAAGACCAGTGAGTACATCGACACCCGTGAAATCACCACGTCGATCAAGACCCAACTGATGAAGACCGGCACCGCACGCTTTGCCAGCGACAACACCGACATGCAGAGCCAGGTCGACCAGCTCAAGCTGCAGAACCAGAGCGGCCTGTACAAGAAGTCCACCGTCAGCAAGACCGGCAATATGGTCGCTGCCAAGTACCGCCTGGAAGGCTCCATCAGCTCCATCGTCAAGCGCAGCTCGGACTACAAGGACGTGTTCTACAAATTCAGCCTGCAGCTGATCGACGTCGAGAGCGGCCTGGCCGAATGGATGGACGAAAAAGAAATCCGCAAAACCACGGAGCGCTAAGTAATGCGTGCATGGATCGGCATGATCAGCCTGCTGTGCGCCTTCGGCGCCTCGGCCGCCCCGAAGATCGCGGTGACCGACCTGGCCTACGAGGCGCGGGTCGAGGAATACATCCACCAGGTTTCGGCGAGCAACAACTTCCAGGCCAGCGCTTACCACGCCAGTGGGGCGTCGAACTACAGCGAGTACGAAAGCCGTACCAGCTACATCGAACAGACCGAGCTGCGTAAATTCAGCGGTGATATCAAGGGCGAGATCCTCAAGTCCCGGCAGTTCCAACTGGTGCAGGGCACGCCCTACACCGCCGATGCCAAGGGTGACGTCTACGACGTGATCAAACGCATCAAGGCCGGTAATTTCAAGGGCGCCGACTATGTGCTGTTCGGCACACTGTCAGACATCGACTTCACCCAGGACATCAACGCCCTGGACCACACCAACAGCTACTCGGCGGTGCTGGGCCTGACGCTGGTGGCGGATTTCAGCCTGATCAATACGCGCACCTACGAGATCACCTCGGCGTTTACCGCCATGGGTGAAGGCCAGGACACCAAGCTGGTGAACAGCCGTGACATACGCGTGAGCCTGAACCGGCCGCGCGTGGTGAAGGAAGTGTCGAAAGCCTTGGGTGAAGATGTGGCCCGGCAGTTGGGGGAACAGTTGGGTGGCGGGTATCAAGACCCCGGCCAACCGCCACTGCGCAATAACCTGCCAAGGGATGAAGCGCCGAAGATTCTGCGCTGAGCCTAAGCCTCACAGACAACACAAAACCAAATGTGGGAGGGGGCTTGCCCCCGATAGCGGTGGGTCAGCTACAAGTTAGCTGACTGACACACCGCCATCGGGGGC
>NZ_JAIOKW010000057.1:0-23826 GCF_020093335.1 Pseudomonas fluorescens group sp.
GTGCTGGGGGCCGCGGTGCTGGGGTATCGGCGGTTGGGATAATCAGCCTATCGCTGGGCAAGCGTCTGCACTGTGGTGTTGCAGAAAATCGCTCAAGGCTTGGCGAGTCAGGTCATTAAGGGTCACTTTCTTGCGGGTCGCCGCCAGGGCCGCCGCCAAGTGCAGGTCATGGCCGACCCGGACATTGAACGAACCCTTGCAAGGCTTCTCCGGTGTGTGGCCCAGGGACTGGCACGTAGTGAGGTAGTCGTCCACCGCCTCCCGGAATGCGGCGTCCAGTTCTGCGACGGTTTTTGCTTCGTAGCTCACCAGCGCCTTGATGAACAGAATCTTGCCGAACAGGCAGTTGTCTTCGAGGCTGGCTTCGATAGAGCCGATGTAGCCTTTGTGTTTCAGTTGATTGTTCACTGAATCAGTTCTCCTGACTTCAATTGCTCGATGATCTGGCGCCGAATGTAGTGTTTCAGTTCGTTGCCAGGGTGAGGCTTGTGCAAGGTGATCATTGCACTGGGGTCACCGATGTCGAACTTGACGCGGCTTCCAGCCCCTTCAATCTGTGTGTAGCCCAGTCGACGCAGCAGCGTGACGAGTTCGGGCCAGGTAAATGCCATGTGCTCATTGAGCAGTTTGGCGAGCCGCTTTTCATTTTTGGACACGGCGCTCTCTGCGTGTAACTAAACGTAGTTGCAAAAAGTGGTGTTCGTCAATGCTAGCCCGACTTTGTGCGGTCTTCCTGAGTTTGATGTAACCCTTGATGACACCTCGCCCTGCGCCTCCCATCCCCCGCTAATTTTTCCCTCTCCGGTTCGTTTTATAGGGACGACGTGCCTTTGTGCTTCCTGCCTATTGCTCCGGACTCCAAGAAATGAATGCTGAAGACTCCTTGAAACTTGCTCGCCGGTTTATCGGGTTGCCCCTGGAAAAGCGCCAACTGTTCCTGCAGGCCTTGCAGAAAGAAGGCGTGGACTTTTCCCGGTTTCCGATTCCGGCAGGGGTGCAAGTGGAGGATCGCCAAGCGCTGTCCTACGCGCAGCAGCGCATGTGGTTTCTCTGGCAATTGGACCCGGCCAGCGGGGCCTACAACCTGCCGGGTGCCGTGCGGCTCAAGGGGGCGTTGAGCCTGGATGCGCTGGAGCAGGCGTTTGCCAGCCTGGTCGCGCGCCACGAAACCCTGCGCACCGTGTTCCAGCGCCAGGCGGATGAACGCCTGTTGCAGGTGGCGGCCGACACGTCGTTGACTGTCGAGCAACTCGATCTGAGCCATCTGGCCCTCGCCGAGCGTGAAGAGGCCGTCAACGCCGCTGCGACCCGTCAATCGCTGCTGCCGTTCGACCTGGAAAACGGCCCGCTGCTGCGCGTGCAACTGCTCAAGCTCGACGCCCTGGAGCACGTGTTGCTGCTGACCCTGCACCACATCGTCTCCGACGGCTGGTCGATGAACGTGCTGATCGACGAGTTCATCCGCTGCTACGACGCCCATGAGCGCAGCCAAGCCCCACAATTGCCGGCCTTGCCGATCCAGTACAGCGACTACGCCCTGTGGCAGCGCCGCTGGCTCGAAGCTGGCGAGCAGGCGCGTCAGTTGGAGTACTGGCAGGCGCGCCTGGGTGATGAGCACCCGGTGCTGGAGCTGCCCACCGACCGCCCACGCCCGGCCATGCCGAGCTATCAGGGCTCGCGCCATGATTTTGCGATCGACCCGCAGCTGGCCGCGCAATTGCGCACCTGTGCGCAAAAGCACAACGTCACCCTGTTTATGCTGTTGCTCGGTGCCTTCAACGTGCTGCTGCATCGTTACACCGGGCAGGGCGATATCCGCGTCGGCGTGCCGATCGCCAACCGCAACCGCACGGAAGTCGAAGGCCTGATCGGCTTTTTCGTCAACACCCAAGTTCTGCGCACCGAGCTCACCGGGCAAACCCGTATCACTGAGCTGCTGCAAAGCATCAAGGAACACGCACTGGGCGCCCAGGCCCATCAGGAGTTGCCGTTCGAGCGGCTGGTGGAAGCGCTCAAGGTCGAGCGCAGCCTGAGCCATACGCCGTTGTTCCAAGTCATGTACAACCACCAGCCGGTGGTGGCCGACATTGCTGGCGTCAGCACCGCCTCCGGCCTGGAGCTGGCGCTGGTGGAGTGGCAAGGCCGTACCACCCAGTTCGACCTGACCCTCGACACCTATGAAAAATCCGGCACCCTGCACGCCGCGCTGACCTACGCCAATGACCTGTTCGACGCGCCGACCATCGCACGCATGGCCGGGCACTGGATCAGCCTGTTGCAGGCCATGGTTGCCGAGGGTGAGCAGCGCATCGGCGAGTTGCCGATGGTGGCCGCAGATGAACAGCAATTGCTGGTCCACGCGTGGAACCAGACCGCCGAGGTGTACCCGACCGAGCGCGGCATTCACCACCTGATCGAAGACCAGGTGCAAGCCACCCCTGGTGCGCCGGCACTGGTATTCGGTGCAACCACGCTGACCTACGCCCAACTGGACGCGCGCGCCAACCAACTGGCCCACGCCTTGCGCGAGCAGGGTGTGGGTCCGGACGTGCTGGTGGGGATCTGCGTCGAGCGCTCCGTCGAAATGGTGGTCGGCCTGCTGGCGATTCTCAAGGCGGGCGGTGCCTATGTCCCGCTCGACCCCGAATACCCGCAGGAACGCCTGGCCTACATGATCGAGGACAGCGACATTCAGTTGCTGCTCAGCCAGCAACGCTTGTTGCCGTTGCTGCCTGTCGATGGCATCCAGGTGATGGCTTTGGACCGCCCCGCCAGCTGGCTCGATGGCCACAGCACTGAGGCGCCGAAGGTCAGCCTGCACGCGCTGAACCTCGCTTACGTGATCTACACCTCCGGATCCACCGGCAAGCCCAAGGGCGCCGGCAACAGCCATCGCGCACTGGTCAACCGCCTGTGCTGGATGCAGCAGGCCTATGGCCTGGACGCCAGTGATGCGGTGTTGCAGAAAACCCCGTTCAGCTTCGACGTCTCGGTGTGGGAGTTCTTCTGGCCGCTGATGACCGGCGCGCGCCTGGTGGTGGCGGCCCCCGGTGAACACCGTGAGCCGGCGCGGCTGATCGAGACCATCGGGCAGCATGGCATCACCACCTTGCACTTCGTGCCGTCGATGCTCCAGGCGTTTATCCATGAGCCCGGTGTGCAGGCCTGCGCCAGCCTCAGGCGCATCGTGTGCAGCGGCGAAGCCTTGCCACTGGATGCGCAGCTGCAGGTGTTCGCCAAGTTGCCACAGACCGGTCTGTTCAACCTCTATGGGCCAACCGAGGCCGCCATCGACGTGACCCACTGGACCTGCGTCGACGAAGGCGCCGACAGCGTGCCCATCGGCCGGCCCATCGCCAACCTCGGCACCTACGTGCTCGACGCCCAGCTCAACCCGGTGCCTGCCGGCGTCAGCGGCGAGCTGTACCTGGGCGGCACTGGCCTGGCACGCAGTTACCATCGACGCCCGGCCCTGACTGCCGAGCGTTTTGTGCCGAGCCCCTTCGGTGATGGCGCGCGTCTGTATCGCACCGGCGACCGCGTACGCCAGCGCGCCGACGGGGTGATCGAATACCTGGGGCGCCTCGATCATCAGGTCAAGCTGCGTGGCCTGCGTATCGAACTGGGCGAGATCGAGACACGTCTGATGCAACACCCCTCGGTGCGCGAAGCCGTGGTGCTGGTGCAGGGCGGCAAGCAACTGGTGGCGTACCTGGTGCTGGAGAACCCCGCGCCGGTCGACCTCAAAGCCTGGCTGCTCAGCAGCCTGCCCGAGTACATGGTACCCAGCCATATGGTGCCCCTGGCCAAGCTGCCCGTGACCGCCAACGGCAAGCTCGACCGCAAGGCCTTGCCATTGCCGGATGCCACGCCACAGCAGGCCTTTGTCGCTCCGGAAAACGACCTGCAGAAAGCCGTCGCGGCGATCTGGAGCGATGTGCTGGGTGTGGAACCGGTCGGCCTGGACGACAACTTCTTCGAACTGGGCGGCGATTCGATCATCTCCATCCAGGTGGTCAGCCGTGCCCGCCAGGCGGGTATTCTCCTCAGCCCACGGGACCTGTTCCAGTACCAGAGCGTGCGCAGTCTGGCGCGGGTGGCGACCTTCGAGCAGGCGACGGCTATCGATCAGGGGCCGGTGACCGGCGAAGTGATCCTCACGCCCGTGCAACACAGCTTTTTCGAGCAGGCGATCCCGGCGCGTCAGCACTGGAACCAGTCGTTGCTGCTGACCCCGCGTGAACCCCTTGAGCCCGCGCGCCTTGAGGCCGCCTTGACCCGGTTGGTCAACCACCACGACGCCCTGCGCCTGCGTTTTGTGCAGCAGGCAGGCGGTTGGCGGCAAGCTCACGCCGAGCCGGTTGCCACTGCTTCGTTGTGGCAGTCTCACGTCGCTGACGAGGCCGAGTTGGCCGCACTGTGCGACGAGGCGCAACGCAGTCTCGACCTCGAACAGGGCCCGCTGCTGCGCGCGGTCCTGGCCATGATGGCCGACGGCACCCAGCGCCTGCTGCTGGTGGTGCATCACCTGGCGGTGGACGGCGTGTCGTGGCGCATCCTGCTCGAAGACCTGCAACAGGCTTACCGTAACGCTGCGTTGCCGGCCAAGACCAGCGCCTACCAACTGTGGGCGCAGCAGTTGCAGCGCCATGCGCAGACGCTGGGCGAGCAACTGCCGTACTGGCAGGCCCAGACCGCGAGTGCCGATCTGCCGTGCGACAACCCCCAGGGCGGCCTGCAAAATCACCTGGGCAACACGCTCGAAGTCCGCCTCAGTGCCGAACACACCCGGCAACTGCTGCAAGACGCCCCGGCGGCCTACCGCACCCAGGTCAACGACCTGCTGCTGACTGCGTTGGTGCGGGTCATCAGCCGCTGGAGCGAGCAGCCCGCCGCGCTGATCCAACTGGAAGGCCATGGCCGCGAAGACCTGTTCGACACGGTTGACCTGAGCCGCACCGTCGGTTGGTTCACCAGCCTGTTCCCCGTGCGCCTGCACGCCGATGGCGAGCTGTCGGCGGCGATCAAATCGGTGAAGGAGCAACTGCGCGCCGTGCCGCACAAAGGCATTGGTTACGGCCTGCTGCGCTACCTCGGCACCCCTGACGCCCGCGAAGCGTTGTCGGCTTTGGCCGCGCCACGCATCACCTTCAACTACCTGGGCCAGTTCGACCGCCAGTTCAACGAGTCGGCGCTGTTCGTCCCGTCCACCCAGGGCAGTGGCCAGGCCCAGGACCCGCAGGCGCCGCTGGCCAACTGGCTGACCGTGGAAGGGCAGGTGTATGGCGGTGAACTGGCCTTGCAGTGGGGGTTCAGCCGCGAGATGTTCGAGGTGTCGACGGTCCAGCGCCTGGCCGATGACTACACGGCGGAACTCCAGGCCCTGATCGAACACTGTTGCGCCACGCCGGCGGGGCAGGTCACGCCTTCGGACTTCCCGCTGGCACGCCTGACCCAGCAGCAACTGGATGGCTTGCCCATCGCCGGGCCGGCGATTGCCGATCTCTACCCGTTGTCGCCCATGCAGCAGGGCATGTTGTTCCACACCCTCTATGAACCTGAGGCCGAGGCTTACATCAACCAGTTGCGCCTGGACATCGAAGGCTTGGACCTGCTGGCGTTCGGCCGTGCCTGGCAAGCCGCGCTGGACCGCCATGACATCCTGCGCAGCAGCTTCCACTGGCTCGGCCTGGACAGCGCGCACCAGGTGATCCAGCGCCAGGTCGATGTGCAGTTGCACGTGATCGAAGACATCGACGCCGATTGCGATGCGCTTGCCGTGGCCGAGCGCGAGAAAGGTTTCGCACTGAATGCAGCGCCGCTGTTTCGCTTGATGCTGGTACGCGGTGCCGGTACGGCCTGGCACCTGATCTTCACCAGCCACCACATCCTCATGGACGGCTGGAGTAATGCCCAGTTGCTCGGTGAAGTCATCGCTCATTACGCCGGGCACGCCGTGCCGGCGCCGCTGGGGCAGTTCCGCGATTACCTGGGCTGGCTGCAACAGCAAGCCTCGGGCGAGGCGTTCTGGAAAGCCACCCTGGCACCGTTGCAAACGCCAACCTTGCTGGCGCAGGCGCTGCGTGTACCGGCCGAAGGCAAAGGCATGGCTGAGCATCAGGTGCTGCTGGGCGACGACTTCACGCGTGCCCTCGGCGAGTTTGCCCGCCGCCACAAAGTCACCCTCAACACTGTGCTTCAAGGCGCCTGGAGCCTGTTGCTGCAGCGCTATACCGGGCAGGACTGCGTGGCCTTTGGTGCCACGGTGGCGGGGCGCTCGGCACCGTTGCCGGGGATCGAACAGCAACTGGGCCTGTTCATCAACACGCTGCCCATTGTCAGCGCGGCCTCGCCTGCGCTGTCGGTGGCCGGCTGGCTGAGCGAACTGCAAGCCCTCAACCTGAGCCTGCGCGACCACGAACATGTGCCGCTCTACGACATCCAGGGCTGGGCGGGGCAGCAGGGCACTGCGCTGTTCGACACCTTGCTGGTGTTCGAAAACTTCCCGGTGGCCGAAGCCTTGAAACAAGGTGCGCCCGCCGGCCTGACCTTCGGCCGCCTGCACAACCATGAGCAGACCCACTATCCGCTGACGCTGGGGATCGAGTTGGGCGCCAGCCTGCGCCTGGAGTTCGGCTACGACCAGGCCCGATTCAGCGCGCAACAGGTCGCTCGACTGAGCGGCAACCTGCGTCACCTGCTGGTGCAGATGCTCGCAGACGCGCAGGCACCGCTTGGCAACCTGCGCCTGCTCGACGCCGCCACTCGCCGCGACGTGCTCGCCCATAGCCGGGCGCCCGGTGCCGCCCCGCGCCAGCTGCGCGTGCACGAACGTATCGCCGCCCAAGCGGCCGCCACGCCTGACGCGCTGGCGGTACAAGCGGGCGACGCGTGCCTGAGCTACGCACAGCTGAACGACCGCGCCAACCGTCTTGCCCATCGCCTGCTGGCGCTGGGTGTTGGCCCAGGCCAGCGCGTCGGCCTGGCAGCGCGACGTGGCCCGCAGTTGATCGTCAGCCTGCTGGCGGTGCTCAAAAGTGGCGCCGCCTATGTGCCGCTGGACCCGAACTATCCGACCGAACGCCTGGCCTACATGCTGGCGGACAGCCGCCTGGACCTGCTGCTCAGCGAAACCGGGCTGCTGGCCGACCTGCTACTGCCCCAAGGGCTGGTGCGTTTGGACTTCACCGCGGCCGGTGCAGAGTTGGCTGATTACCCGTCGACCCATCCAGCCAACCAGGCCGCCGCTGCCGACCTGGCCTATGTGATCTACACCTCCGGCTCCACCGGGTTGCCCAAGGGGGTGGCCATCGACCATGCCGCCCTCAGCCAGTTCTGCGACAGCGCCGAGGCTTACAGCCGCTTGAGTGCTGCTGATCGCGTGCTGCAATTCGCGACCTTCAGCTTTGACGGCTTCGTCGAGCAATGCTACCCGCCGCTGTGTGTGGGCGCGGCGTTGATCATGCGCGGTGATGAGCTGTGGGATGCCGGGCAACTGGCCCGCGAAATTGTCGAGCAGGGCGTGACCCTGGCGGACTTGCCGGCTGCGTACTGGTATCTGCTCGCCAAGGAATGCGCCGTCGACCGACGCACCCTGGGCAACCTGCGCCAGGTCCACGTGGGGGGCGAGGCGATGTCGGTGGAAGGGCTGCGCGCCTGGCACGCCGCCGGCCTGGGTGGCGTGCGCCTGGTCAACACCTACGGGCCCACCGAGGCCACCGTCGTGTCCAGCGTGCACGACTGCCAGTGGGCGGACGCCAGCGATGCGTTTGGCGTGCCGATTGGCCGGGCCATCGCAGGCCGTGCCTTGTACGTGCTGGACAGTGGTTTCGAGCTGTTGGCCACCGAGGGCGTCGGCGAGCTGTGCATCGGCGCCGAGCACGGCCTGGCGCAACGCTATTTTGACCGCCCGGCGTTGACCGCCGAGCGCTTCCTGCCGGACCCGTTCTCCGCCGTGCCGGGTGCACGGCTCTACCGCAGTGGCGACCTGGCCCGTTACAACGAGGCGGGTGCGCTGGAGTATGTCGGGCGTATCGACCATCAAGTGAAAATTCGCGGTTTCCGCGTGGAAATGGGCGAGATCGAAGCCAGCCTGCAAGCCTTGCCGTCGTTGCGTGAAGCGGCGGTCATCGCGCAATCGAGCGCGACGGGTACGCAATTGGTGGCGTACGTGGTGCCCGTCACGGGGCAGACGCTGGACCCGCAAGCATTGGCGGCCACCTTGCGCCAGTCCCTGCCGGACTACATGGTGCCGGGGCACTGGGTCATCCTCGAGGCCTTGCCGTTGAACAACAACGGCAAGCTTGACCGTCGCGCACTGCCGGCGCCGGACCTGAATCAAGCGCGCCAGGCCTACCTGGCGCCGCAAAATCCCCTGCAGGCGCGATTGGCCTCCATCTGGCAAGCGGTGTTGCAAGTGGAACAGGTGGGGCTCAACGACCACTTCTTCGAACGTGGCGGCCATTCGTTGCTGGCGACCCAAGTGGTCTCGCGGGTGCGTCATGACCTGAAGCTGGAAGTGCCGTTGCGCACACTGTTCGAACAACCGACGCTGGAAGCGTTCGCAGCCGCTTGCGCCGGGTTGCAGACCGCCAGGGCGCTGCCGTTGGTGGCGGTGACGCGGGACCAGCCGCTGGCGCTGTCGTTCGCCCAGGAGCGTCAATGGTTCCTCTGGCAACTGGACCCGACCAGCGCGGCTTACCACGTGCCGAGTGCGCTGCATCTGCGCGGCCGCTTGGACGTCGCGGCGCTGGAGCAGGCGTTCCAGGCCCTGGTGCAGCGCCATGAGCCACTGCGCACCACCTTTGTGGAAGAGGGCGAGCACACCTGGCAAGTGATTCATCCGCGCCTGGCGATGCCGATCGAACACCAGCGGGTCGCGGCCTCGGCGATCGAACACGCGGTGGCGCAGGAAATCCAGCGCCCGTTCGACCTGGTCAATGGCCCGCTGATGCGCGTCAATTTGCTGGAGGTCGAGGCCGAGCACCATGTGCTGGTGATCACCCAGCACCACATCATCTCCGACGGCTGGTCGATGCAAGTCATGGTCGACGAGCTGGTGGCGCTCTATCAGGGCCAGTCTCCGTTGCCTACGCTGCCGATCCAGTACGTCGACTATGCCCAGTGGCAACGTGATTGGATGGCGGCCGGCGAAAAGCAGCGGCAGCTCGACTACTGGCGCACCCGTCTGGGCACTGAGCATCCGGTGTTTGAGCTGCCGCTGGATCACCCGCGGCCGGCGCTGCAAAGCCATCGTGGCGCACGCCGCCAAGTCCAGCTCGACAACGCGCTGGTCACTGAGCTCAAGGCCCTGGCCCAGCGTCAGGAGGTGACCCTGTTCGTCGTGCTGCTGGCGTCGTTCCAGACCTTGCTGCATCGCTACAGCGGCCAGTCCCGGATCCGCGTCGGCGTACCGATCGCCAACCGTAATCGCCTGGAAACCGAGCGTCTGCTGGGCTTCTTCGTCAATACCCAGGTGCTGCAAGCCGACGTGCACGGGCAGATGGCCTTCGACCAACTGCTCGCCCAGGTCAAGCAGCAGGCCCTGGACGCCCAGGCGCATCAGGACCTGCCGTTCGAACAACTGGTCGAAGCCCTGCAACCGGAGCGCAGCCTCAGCCATAACCCGCTGTTCCAGGTGATGTTCAACCACCAGGACAGCCTGCGTGCAGCCCCGCTGCAGTTGCCGGGCCTGGACCTGCAAGCGGTGGATTGGGCCGGGCACAGCACCCAGTTCGACCTGAACCTGGAAACCGAAGAGTCCGCCGAAGGCCTGTGGGCGTCCCTGACCTACGCCACCGACCTGTTCGATGCCACGACCGTCGAGCGCTTGGCCGAGCACTGGCAAAACCTGTTGCGCGCCGTGGTGCACGATGCATCCCAGGCTGTGGATGAGCTGGCGATGCTCAGCGCGCCGCAATGGCAACAGATGGTCGAGGCTTGGAATGACACGTCGGTTGATTACCCCCGCGAGCGTTGCGTGCACCGGCTGTTCGAGGCCCAGGCCCTGGCACAACCGGACGCGCTGGCGCTGCAGTTCAATGGCCAGGCCCTCAGCTACGGCGAACTCAACCGTCGCGCCAACCGCCTGGCCCATCGCCTGATCGCGGCGGGCGTAGGGCCGGACGTACTGGTGGCGGTGCATGTCGAGCGTTCGCTGGACATGGTGATCGGCCTGTTGGCGACCCTCAAGGCGGGTGGTGCCTACGTGCCGCTCGACCCGCAATTCCCGGCGGACCGCCTGGCCTTCATGCTTGAAGACAGCCGTGCGCGAGTGTTGCTGACCCAGCCGCACCTGGATGGCAGCCTGGCGCACTCGCAGGGTGTGCAGGTGCTGATGGTCGAAGCGGATGACAACGCCGCCGAGCACAACCCGCAGGTCAACGTCACGCCGGAACACCTGGCCTACGTGATCTACACCTCCGGCTCCACCGGCAAGCCCAAGGGTGTGATGGTGCGCCACCAGGCGCTGTGTAGCTTCACCTGCGGCATGGCTGGCACCCTGGACATCGGTGCTGACGCCCGCGTGTTGTCGCTGACCACCTTCTCGTTCGACATCTTTGCCCTGGAGTTGTACGTGCCGCTGACGGTCGGCGCCACCGTGCTGCTGAGTGGTCAGGAACTGGCCCTCGACCCCGAAGCCATCATCGACCTGGTGCACAGCCAATCCGCCAACGTCCTGCAAGCCACGCCGTCGACCTGGCGCATGCTGCTGGAAAGCCCGCGCGCCCAACGGCTGCGTGGTATCAAAAGCCTGTGCGGCGGCGAAGCACTGCCGTCGGACCTGGCCCAGCGCCTGCTCGACCTGCAGGGCCCGCTGTGGAACCTCTATGGCCCGACGGAAACCACTATCTGGTCGGCGGCCCATCGTCTGCACGAGGCCCAGCCTTTTGTCGGGCGGCCTATCGCCAATACCGCGTTGTTCATCCTCAATGCCGGCTTGACCCCAAGTCCGGTGGGCGCGGCCGGTGAGTTGCTGATCGGCGGCGTCGGCCTGGCGCGCGGTTACCACGAGCGCCCGGCGCTGACCGCCGAGCGTTTTGTGCCCAACCCGTACGGTGCGCCGGGCGAGCGCCTGTACCGCACCGGCGACCTGGCCCGCTACCGCGACGACGGTGTGGTGGAGTACATCGGCCGGGTCGACCATCAGGTCAAGGTACGTGGGTTCCGCATCGAGCTGGGTGAAATCGAAGCCTGCCTGCGCGAGCAGGCCGGTATACGCGAAGCCGTGGTCCTGGCCGACAACGACCGCTTGATCGCCTACCTGGTGAGTTCCGCGCCCGACGCGCCGGAGGTCTACAAGGCGGTCCTGCGCGAGCGCCTGCCGGACTACATGGTGCCGGCGCACCTGATGTTCCTCGACAGCCTGCCCCTGACCCCCAATGGCAAGCTCGATCGCAAGGCATTGCCGGCGGTGGACGCGGCGCTGTTGCGCACAGGTCATGTGGCGCCCGTGACGCCGCGTGAACAGCAGGTCGCGGCCATCTGGGCCGACGTGCTGGACCTGCCGCAGGTCGGTCTCGATGACCACTTCTTCGAACTGGGCGGGCATTCGCTGCTGGCCACGCGGGTGGTCTCGCGGGTTCGCCAGGCACTGGCGCTGGAAGTGGCGCTCAAGACCCTGTTCGAACACCCGCTGCTGGGTGACTTCGTGCAGGCCCTGGGCGAGGAGGGCGTGGTTGCGCCGGCCTTGCTCAAGGCTGACCGCCGCCAACCGCTGCCGCTGTCCTACGCCCAGGAGCGCCAATGGTTCCTCTGGCAACTGGACCCACACAGCACCGCGTACCACATCCCCAGCGCCTTGCGTTTGCGAGGGCCGCTTGACCTCGGTGCGCTGCAACGCAGTTTCGATACCTTGCTGGCGCGCCATGAAAGCCTGCGCACCCATGTGCGCCAGGACGCCGCCGCTACCGTGCAGGTGATTGAGGACTCGGGCCTGATCGAAATCGACCTGGCCGACACCGATGAAGCCAGCCTCAAGACCCGGATCGCTGAGGTGGTCGCGCAGCCATTCGAGCTGCTGCGCGGGCCGCTGCTGCGGGTCAACCTGCTGCGCCTGGCGGCTGATGATCATGTGCTGGTGCTGGTGCAGCACCACATCGTCTCCGATGGCTGGTCGATGCAACTGATGGTTGAGGAACTGGTGCAGCTGTACGCCGCCTTCAGCCAAGGCCACATGCCAGACTTGCCAGCCTTGCCGATCCAGTACGCCGACTACGCCCTGTGGCAGCGCAACTGGATGGAGGCCGGCGAGAAGGCCCGCCAACTGGCGTACTGGCAGGCCCAGTTGGGTGGCGTGCAGCCGGTGCTGGAGTTGCCTTTCGACTACCTGCGCCCCGCGGTACAAAGTCACCGTGGCGCACGCCTGGGCATTGAGTTGCAACCGCAGCTCCTGGCCGGTTTGCGCCGCTTGGCGCAAGGCGCCGGTGTGACGTTGCCGATGGTGCTGCTGGCGTCCTACCAGGCGTTGCTGCACCGCTACAGCGGCCAGGAAGACGTGCGCGTCGGCGTGCCGATTGCCAACCGCAATCGCCTGGAAACCGAGGGGCTGATCGGCTTCTTCGTCAACACCCAGGTACTCAAGGCCGATATCCACGGGCAGATGAGCGTCGTGCAACTGCTGCAACAGGTACGCCAGCGTTCCCTGGAGGCCCAGGCCCACCAGGACCTGCCGTTCGAGCAACTGGTAGAAGCCCTGCAACCCGAGCGCAGCATGAGCCTGAGCCCGCTGTTCCAGGTGCTGTTCAACCATCGCGTGACCTCGGCAGCCAATCACCTGCAGCGCCTCACCGAACTTGATGTCGAGGTGCTGAGCTGGGATGAAGGCGTTGCCCAGTTCGACCTGGCACTGGATGTGGAGGAAAGCCAGGCGACCCTGCGTGCCTCCCTGAACTACGCCACCGACCTGTTTGCGCCCGCCACGATTGAACGCATGGCCGGCCACTGGCAGAACCTGTTGCAGGCGATGGTAGCCGACCAACAGCAACCCATCAGCCAACTCAACCTGCTGGGCCAGGACGAGCAACAACACATTCTTCAGCTGTGGGACCAGACCGACGCCGGCTTCTCGGCCAAGCGCATGGTCCACGAATTAGTCGCCGACCGCGCCCGGGAAAACCCGGAGGCAGTTGCGGTGAAATTCGACGCACAAACCCTGAGCTATGGCGAGCTGGACCGCCAGGCCAACCGCCTGGCCCATGCATTGATCGCCCGTGGCGTCGGCCCCGAAGTGCGCGTGGCGATTGCCATGCCACGCAGCGCCGAGATCATGGTGGCGTTCCTCGCGGTGATGAAAGCCGGTGGTGTCTACGTGCCGCTGGACATCGAATACCCGCGTGACCGCCTGCTGTACATGATGGAGGACAGCCGCGCGCAGCTGCTACTGACCCACACCCGTGCCTTGCAGCAACTGCCGATCCCCGACGGCCTTGATAGCCTGGCGATTGATCGTACCGAGGAATGGACAGGCTTCAGCGACACGGCGCCGCAGGTGAAACTGGACGGCGACAACCTCGCCTACGTGATCTATACCTCCGGCTCCACCGGCATGCCCAAAGGCGTGGCGGTGTCCCACGGCCCGTTGGTGGCGCACATCATTGCCACCGGCGAACGTTATGAAACGTCGCCGGCCGATTGCGAACTGCACTTCATGTCGTTCGCGTTCGACGGCTCCCATGAAGGCTGGATGCACCCGCTGATCAACGGTGCCAGCGTGCTGATTCGCGATGACAGCCTGTGGCTGCCGGAATACACCTACCAGCAAATGCATCGCCATCACGTGACCATGGCCGTGTTTCCGCCGGTGTACCTGCAGCAGCTGGCCGAACATGCCGAACGCGACGGTAACCCGCCGAAGGTTCGTGTGTACTGCTTCGGCGGTGATGCCGTGGCCCAGGCCAGCTATGACCTGGCGTGGCGCGCACTCAAGCCGACTTACCTGTTCAACGGCTATGGCCCGACCGAAACCGTGGTCACGCCGTTGCTGTGGAAAGCGCGCAAGGGCGATCCGTGCGGTGCCGTCTACGCACCGATCGGCACACTGCTGGGCAACCGCAGCGGCTACGTATTGGACGTGCAACTCAACCTGCAACCCATCGGCGTAGCCGGTGAGTTGTACCTGGGCGGCGAGGGCGTGGCCCGGGGTTACCTGGAGCGTCCGGCCCTGACCGCCGAGCGCTTCGTGCCGGACCCGTTCGGCAAGCCCGGCAGCCGGGTGTATCGCAGCGGCGACCTGACCCGTGGCCGTCCGGATGGCGTGGTGGATTACCTCGGCCGTGTCGACCATCAGGTGAAAATCCGTGGCTTCCGTATTGAGCTGGGCGAGATCGAAGCGCGTCTGCGCGAACAGGACAATGTCGGTGAAACCGTGGTGGTGGCCCAGGAAGGCCCGACCGGCAAACAACTGGTCGCCTACGTGGTACCGGCAGACACCCACCTGGCCGATGAAGCCGAGTTCCGCGACAGCCTGCGCCGCGCGCTGAAAACCCACCTGCCGGACTACATGGTGCCGACGCACTTCATGTTCCTGGCGCACATGCCGCTGACCCCCAACGGCAAACTCGACCGCAAGGGCTTGCCCGAACCGGATGCGAGCCTGTTGCAACAGGCCTATGTGGCCCCCGAAACCGAGCTGGAGCAGCAGGTCGCCGCGATCTGGGCCGACGTGCTGCGCCTGCCGCAGGTGGGCCTGAACGACAACTTCTTCGAAGTGGGCGGCCATTCCCTGCTGGCGATCCAGATCACCTCGCGGGTCCAGGCCGAACTGGGCCTGGAAGTGCCCTTGCTGGAAGTGTTCCAGACCGAAACGCTGCGCGCCTATGTCCAGGCCGCCGCCACCTTCCGCGCCGGCAGCGCGGAAGATTTTGATGATCTTCGTGACTTTTTGAGCGAACTAGAGGCGATTTGACCCATGCTTTCCAACCCTAATATCGATCTGGTTTCGCGCTTTCTCCGCCTGCCTCTGGAACAGCGCCAGCAGTTTTACCAGCGCCTGCAAAGCCGGGGCATGAGCTTCGCCCAACTGCCGATTGCCTCGATCCGTGAGGACGGCCAGAGTCTGCCGTTGTCCTACGCCCAGGAGCGCCAGTGGTTTCTCTGGCAACTGGACCCGGACAGCGCCACTTATCATATTCCCGGCGCACTGCGTCTGCAGGGCCGACTGGACCTGGCGGCCCTGCAACGCGCGTTCGACAGCCTGCTGGCCCGCCATGAAAGCCTGCGCACACGCCTGGTACAGGACGGCGAGCGCCTGCTGCAAAACGTAGCGCCCGAGGCGCGCATCGAGATACACCAGGACGTTGCCGACGAACACCAATTGATGGCGCGCATCGAAGCCGAGATAGCCCGGCCTTTCGATTTGCAGGCGGGGCCGTTGTTGCGCGTGACCTTGCTGCAACTGGCCGAAGACGAGCACGTGCTGGTGATGGTGCAGCACCACATCATTTCCGATGGCTGGTCGATGCAGGTCATGGTCGAGGAACTGGTGCAGTTCTACGCCGCGCACAGCCAAGGCCAGGAGGTGCAATTGCCGGGCTTGCCGATCCACTACGCCGACTACGCGCTGTGGCAGCGCAGCTGGATGGACGCCGGGGAGAAGGCCCGTCAACTGGCCTACTGGCAGGAGCTGCTGGGCGGTGAGCAACCGGTGCTGGAATTACCCCTCGACCATCCGCGCCCGGCGCAGCAAAGCCATCGCGGCGCCAGCTTGCAGGTGCATCTGCCGGCGGCCCTGGTGGCCGGTATCAAGCGCCTGGCCCAGCAAGAGGGCGTGACCCCGTTCATGCTGTTGCTGGCCTCGTTCCAGACCCTGCTGTTTCGCTACAGCGGCCAGTCGGACATCCGCATCGGCGTGCCGAACGCCAACCGCAACCGCGTGGAAACCGAGCGGCTGATCGGCTTTTTCGTCAACACCCAAGTGCTCAAGGCCGACCTTGACGGGCAGATGAGCTTCGCCGAACTGCTGCAACAGGCCAAGCGCCGCGCCCTGGAAGCCCAGGCGCACCAAGACTTGCCGTTTGAACAATTGGTGGTGGCGCTGCAACCTGAACGCAGCCTGAGCCATAACCCGCTGTTCCAAGTGATGTTCAACCACCAGACCGACGCCCAGGGCGGGCGCGATGGCCAGCAATTGCCTGGCTTGCGGGTGGCGGAGCTGGATTGGGAGAGCCAGACCACGCATTTCGACCTGAGCCTGGACACCCATGAGTCCGCCGAAGGCCTCTGGGCGGCGCTGACCTACGCCACCGACCTGTTCGAAAGCGCAACCATCGAACGCTTGGCGCAGCATTGGCAGAACCTGCTCCAGGCGGCAGTGAGTGCACCACGCAGCCGTCTTTGCGCGCTGTCGATGCTCGATGCACCCGAACAACAGCGGATGCTCAAGGACTGGAATGCCCCCGCCACCGTCGCCGCACCGCATGCCGTGCACCAGTTGTTCGAGGCGCAGGCCCGCGAACATCCGGCGCGCCAGGCACTGGCCTTGGATGAGCAAACGCTCAGCTACGGTGAACTGAACCGCCAGGCCAATCGCCTGGCGCACTACTTGATCGCCCAGGGCGTAGGCCCGGAAGTGCTGGTGGGGATCGCGGTCGAGCGCTCCTTTGCCATGGTGGTCAGCCTGTTGGCCGTGCTCAAGGCGGGTGGCGCCTACGTGCCGCTTGACCCTGAATACCCGCGTGAGCGCCTGGTGCATATGCTCGATGACAGTGGTGTGCGACTGGTGTTGACCCAATCCCACCTGCGCGACCGCTTGCCATTGCCGGCCGATCTGACGGCGCTGGACATCAACCTGGCCGACGCGCAGTTGGCGCAGTGTGCCGAGCACAACCCGCCTACCGCGTTCGAGCCCCGCAGCCTGGCATATGTCATCTACACCTCCGGCTCCACCGGCAAGCCAAAAGGCGTTGCCATCAGCCATGCGGCATTGAGCGAATTCGCCGGTATCGCGGCCGAGTATTCGCGCCTGGTCGCGGACGACCGTGTACTGCAGTTCGCGACCCTGAACTTCGATGGTTTTGTCGAGCAGCTGTACCCGGCTCTGACCCTGGGCGCGACGGTCGTGTTGCGCGGGCCGCAGTTGTGGGACGGCGCTGAGCTGTACCGGCAGATTATCGATCAAGGTATCACCCTGGCCGACTTGCCCACCGCCTATTGGAAACTGTTCCTGCAGGATTGCCTGGCCGCGGGGCCACGGCCCTATGGCGCATTGCGCCAGGTGCATATCGGCGGCGAAGCGATGCCGCTGGATGGCCCGGTGCTGTGGCGGCGCGCGGGGCTGGGGCATGTACGCCTGCTCAACACCTACGGGCCGACCGAGGCCACGGTGGTGTCCAGCGTGCTCGATTGCAGCGATGACAACGCCGTGATTGGCGCCACTGCCAGCCCGATTGGCCGCGCGTTGCCGGGGCGTGGCCTGTATGTGTTGGACCGTGACCTTAACCTGTTGCCGGTTGGCGCCGTGGGGGAGCTGTACATTGCCAGTGCCAGTGGCTTGGCCCGTGATTACCTGCAACGCCCGAGCCTGACCGCCGAACGTTTTGTCGCCGACCCGTTCAGCCCCCAGGGCGAGCGTCTTTACCGCACCGGTGACCTGGCGCGTTATCGCGCCGACGGGGTGATCGAATACGTCGGTCGCGTCGACCATCAGGTCAAAATCCGCGGTTTCCGAATCGAGTTGGGTGAGATCGAAGCGCTGCTGTTGGCCCAGGAGGCCGTGCGCGAAGCCTTCCTGCTGGCGGCCGACAACCAGTTGGTGGCCTACCTTGTGCCGGCCCAGCCGTTGTCCGCCGCCGAGCATGCGGCGGCGGGCGAAACGCTCAAGGCCACCTTGCGTGAGCAACTGCCCGATTACATGGTGCCTGCGCACCTGATCTTCCTCGACCGCATGCCGTTGAACCCCAACGGCAAGCTTGACCGCCAGGCGCTGCCCAAACCCGATGGCAGCGCGGTGCAACAGGCCTGGCAGGCACCGGTTACGCCACTGCAACAGCAGGTTGCGGCGATCTGGGCCGATATTCTTGGCGTCGAGCGTGTGGGCCTGACCCACCACTTCTTCGAACTGGGCGGGCATTCGCTGCTGGCCATGCAGGTGGTCTCGCGCATTCGCCAGGCATTGCAGCGCGAAGTGCCGCTCAAATTGCTGTTCGAGCAGCCGCGCCTGGAGGGGTTTGTCGCCGCACTGACCGCCCAGGCCCCAGGCGCGCCGACCGCGCCCGCGCTGTTGCCGGTAGGGCGGGACCAGCCGTTGCCGCTGTCCTACGCCCAGGAGCGCCAGTGGTTTTTATGGCAGCTGGAGCCGCAAAGCGCCGCGTACCACATCCCAAGCGCCTTGCGTTTGAAAGGGCAGCTTGATCTGGGTGCACTGCAACGCAGTTTCGATACCTTGCTGGCCCGGCATGAAAGCCTGCGCACCCATTTGCGCCAGGAGCGCGACCGCACGGTTCAAATCATTTCACCGCAGCTGTCGTTGCAGATAGCGCACGCCGAGGTGCAGGAAGCGCAGCTCAAGGCGCGGGTCGAGGCCGAAATAGCCCAACCCTTCAATCTGGAACAAGGGCCTTTGCTGCGGGTTTCGTTGCTACGCATCGCCGCAGATGAACATGTATTGGTATTGGTGCAGCATCACATCGTGTCCGATGGCTGGTCGATGCAACTGATGGTTGAAGAGCTGGTGCAACTGTATGCGGCCTACAGCCAGGGACAGGTGTTGCAATGGCCGGCGCTGCCGATTCAGTACGCCGACTACGCCGTATGGCAGCGCAACTGGATGGAGGCGGGCGAGAAGGCCCGTCAACTGGCGTATTGGCGCGACATGCTCGGCGGTGAGCAGAGCGTGTTGGCGTTGCCGTTCGATCACCCACGTCCGGCTGTGCAAAGCCATCGTGGCGCGCGCCTGGCATTCGAACTGCCCGGCGCGTTGACCCAAGGCCTCAAGGCCCTGGCCAAGCAGCAGGACGTGACCTTGTTCATGCTGCTATTGGCCTCGTTCCAGACCTTGCTGCATCGCTACAGTGGCCAGGAAGAGATCCGTGTCGGGGTGCCGATCGCCAACCGCAATCGCAGCGAGACCGAGCGTCTGATCGGCTTCTTCGTCAACACCCAGGTGCTCAAGGCCGATCTCCACGGCCAGATGAGCGTCGAGCAACTGTTGCAACAGGCCCGGCAACGGGCGCTGGACGCCCAGGCCCACCAGGACCTGCCCTTCGAACAACTGGTGGAAGCGCTGCAACCCGAGCGCAGCCTGAGCCACAACCCGTTGTTCCAAGTGATGTTCAACCACCAGACCGACGTGGGCCAGGCTCAGGTTCAGCAGCAACTGCCGAATCTTTCGGTAGAAGGGCTGGAATGGGAAAGCAAGACGGCGCATTTCGACCTGGACCTGGATATCCAGGAATCCACCGAAGGTATCTGGGCCACGCTCGGCTATGCCCAGGACCTGTTTGAGGCCAGTACCGTGCAACGCATGGCGCGACACTGGCAGAACCTGTTGCAAGGCATGGTTGCCGACCCACGGCAGAATCTCAGCCAATTAAACCTGCTGGACAACGCCGAACGGCAACAGATTCTTCAACTGTGGAACCAGAGCGACGCCGGCTTCTCGGCCAAGCGCCTGGTGCACGAGTTGGTGGCCGACCGCGCCGGGGAAACCCCCGAGGCGGTGGCGGTGAAATTTGGCGAGCAACAGCTGACTTACGGCGAGCTGGACCGCCAGGCCAACCGCCTGGCCCATGCATTGATCGCCCGTGGCGTCGGCCCCGAAGTGCGCGTGGCGATTGCCATGCCACGCAGCGCCGAGATCATGGTGGCGTTCCTGGCAGTGATGAAAGCCGGTGGCGTCTACGTGCCGCTGGACATCGAATACCCGCGTGACCGCCTGCTGTACATGATGCAGGACAGCCGCGCCCGATTGCTGTTGACCCATTCGGCGGTGCAACAGCGCTTGCCGATTCCAGACGGCCTGGAAGCCCTTGCCGTGGACCAGGCGCAAGCCTGGTCCGCTGACGACGACACCGCACCCGAGGTGGCGCTGGACGGCGACAACCTGGCCTACGTGATCTACACCTCCGGCTCCACCGGCATGCCCAAAGGCGTGGCGGTGTCCCACGGCCCGTTGGTGGCGCACATCATTGCCACCGGCGAGCGTTATGAAACGTCGCCGGCCGATTGCGAACTGCACTTCATGTCGTTCGCCTTCGACGGCTCCCACGAAGGCTGGATGCACCCACTGATCAACGGCGCGAGCGTGCTGATTCGCGATGACAGCCTGTGGCTGCCGGAGTACACCTACCAGCAGATGCATCGCCATCACGTGACCATGGCCGTGTTTCCGCCGGTGTACCTGCAGCAGCTGGCCGAACATGCCGAACGCGACGGTAACCCGCCGAAGGTTCGTGTGTACTGCTTCGGCGGTGATGCCGTGGCCCAGGCCAGCTATGACCTGGCGTGGCGTGCACTCAAGCCGACCTACCTGTTCAACGGCTACGGCCCGACCGAAACCGTGGTCACGCCGTTGCTGTGGAAAGCCCGCCGTGGTGACCCGTGCGGTGCCGTCTACGCGCCGATCGGCACACTGCTGGGCAATCGCAGCGGCTACGTATTGGACGCGCAACTCAACCTGCAACCCATCGGCGTAGCCGGTGAGTTGTACCTGGGCGGCGAGGGCGTGGCCCGGGGTTACCTGGAGCGTCCGGCCCTGACCGCCGAGCGCTTCGTACCGGACCCGTTCGGCAAGCCCGGCAGCCGCGTGTATCGCAGCGGCGACTTGACCCGTGGCCGTCCGGATGGCGTGGTGGATTACCTCGGCCGTGTCGACCATCAGGTGAAAATCCGTGGCTTCCGTATTGAGCTGGGCGAGATCGAAGCGCGCCTGCGCGAGCAGGACAGTGTCGGCGAAACCGTGGTGGTGGCCCAGGAAGGGCCGAGCGGCAAGCAACTGGTCGCCTATGTGGTGCCGCTGGATCCGTTGCTCGTCGACGACGCCGTGGCGCAGTCGACCTGCCGCGAAGCCTTGCGCCGCGCCCTGAAAACCCGCTTGCCGGACTATATGGTGCCCACGCACCTGATGTTCCTTGAGCGCATGCCGCTGACGCCGAACGGCAAGCTCGACCGCAAGGGCCTGCCGCGCCCGGATGTCAGACAGATGCAGCAGGTGTACGTGGCGCCACAGAGTGAGCTGGAGCAGAAGATCGCGGCGATCTGGTCCGACGTGCTGCGTCTGCCACGTGTCGGTTTGCACGATAACTTTTTCGAATTGGGCGGTGACTCGATCATCTCGATCCAGGTGGTCAGCCGTGCCCGCCAGGCCGGTGTGCGCTTCACGCCCAAGGATCTGTTCCAGCACCAGACGGTCCAGAGCCTGGCGGCCGTGGCCCGGGAAGGCGAGGGCGCGGTGGTGCTGGATCAGTCGGCATTGACCGGCGAGTTGTTGTTGCTGCCTGTCCAGCAGGCGTTTTTTGCCGATGACATTCCCCAGCGTCACCACTGGAACCAGTCGGTGGTGCTACAGCCACACCAGGCGTTACAGGCGCCGCTGCTGGTGGCTGCGCTGCAGGCCTTGATCGTGCATCACGACGCCCTGCGCATCGGTTTCGTCCAGGGCGCGGCAGGCTGGAGCGCGGCGTATCGCGGGCCGCAGCAGCATCAGGCCCAGCAGGTCCTGTGGCAGACCACCTTGAATGCGGTCGAAGAGTTGGAGGCTCTGGGTGAGGAAGCCCAGCGCAGCCTCGACCTGAGCGAAGGGCCGCTGCTGCGTGCAGTGCTCGTCGACCTGGCCGACGGCTCCCAGCGCTTGCTGCTGGTGATTCATCACTTGGTGGTGGACGGTGTGTCCTGGCGCATCCTGCTGGAAGACCTGCAAACGGCTTACCGCCAGCTTGCCCAAGGTGCCACGGTCGTGTTGCCCGCCAAGACCAGCGCGACCCGGGCCTGGGCCGAGCGTCTGCAAACCTATGCACGCAGCGCCGCACTGGCGCAGGAACTGGCCTGGTGGCAGACGCAGTTGCAAGGCAGCCCCACCGGCCTGCCGGGGGCCGATCCACAGGCCAGCGTGAGCAACCGGCATGCGCTGAGCGTGACCACCCATCTGGATCAGGCCTTCACACGGCGTCTGTTGCAGGACGCCCCCAGTGCTTACCGCACCCAGATCAATGACCTGTTGCTGACCGCACTGGCGCGCGTCGTTGTGCGCTGGACCGGTGACGCGTCGATGTTGATCCGCCTGGAAGGCCACGGTCGTGAAGACCTGTTTGACGAGATCGACCTGACCCGTACCGTCGGCTGGTTCACCAGCCTCTACCCGGTGAAGCTGGTGCCGACCGATTCGCTGGCCGGCTCCCTCAAGCAGATCAAGGAGCAGTTGCGTGCGATTCCCGACAAGGGCCTGGGCTTTGGTGCCCTGCGTTACCTGGGGAATGCCGAGGCTCAACAGGCCCTGAGTGAACTGCCGCGCCCACGCATCACCTTCAACTACCTGGGGCAATTCGACGGCAGTTTTGACGGCGGCGAACAAGAAGGCTTGTTCGTCCCCTCCGGTGATGGCAGTGGTGCCGAACAGAGTGCCGAGGCACCGCTGGGCAACTGGTTGGAAATCAACGGCCAGGTCTACGCCGGCGAATTGAAGTTGAACTGGAGCTTCAGCCAGCAGATGTTCGATGAGGCGACCGTACAACGCCTGGCGGATGACTACGCCGCGGAACTCAAGGCGTTGATCGAGCACTGTGGTGTCAACCAGGGTGTCACGCCTTCGGACTTCCCGCTGGCGCGCTTGTCCCAGGCGCAACTGGACAGCTTGCCGGTGACGGTGGCTGACATCGAAGACGTTTACCCGCTGTCGCCGATGCAGCAAGGCATGCTGTTCCAATCGCTGTACGGCGAAGGCTCGGGTGACTACATCAACCAGATGCGCATCGATGTCGAGGGTCTGGATGTACCGCGCTTCCGCCAGGCTTGGCAGGCGGCGGTCGACAGCCATGAGATCCTGCGCAGCGGTTTTCTCTGGCAGACCGAGCTTGAGCAGCCGTTACAGGTGGTCTACAAGCAGATGCGCATGCCGTTCACCGAGCTGGACTGGCAAGATCGGCCCGGCAGCAGTGCGGCACTCGATAGCCTGGCCGAGTCCGCGCGGGCCCAGGGGTTCGTGCTGGAACAGGCGCCGTTGCTGAGCCTGACGGTGGTCCGTACGGGGGCGTCCCGTTATCACTTGATCTACACCAACCACCACATCTTGATGGACGGCTGGAGTGGTTCGCAGTTGTTTGGCGAGGTGTTGCAACATTACGCCGGTGAACCGCTGCGTGCGCCCATCGGGCGTTACCGCGATTACATTGCCTGGCTGCAGGCACAGGACAAGTCGGTCAGCGAGGCATTCTGGAAAGAGCAACTGCTCAACCTGCAAGAACCAACCCGCCTGGCCCGTGGCCTACAGGCTGCGCACAGCGAGGCGCTGGCCGTCAACGGCGAGCATCGTCTGAACCTCGACGCCAGCCAGACCGCTCAGCTCAAGGCCTTCGCCCAGCGCAATAAAGTCACCCTCAATACGCTGGTGCAAAGCGCCTGGCTGCTGCTGTTGCAGCATCACACCGGGCAGTCCACCGTGGCGTTCGGCGCCACCGTGGCAGGCCGTCCGGCGCAATTGCGCGGTATCGAACAACAGGTCGGTCTGTTCATCAACACCTTGCCCGTCGTGGCCACGCCGGATGCACAGATGACGGTCAGCCAGTGGCTGCAGCAGATCCAGGCGCAGAACGTGCGCTTGCGTGAGCAGGAGCATACGCCGCTGTTCGAGATCCAGCGTTGGGCCGGGCTGGGTGGCTGTCTCTTATACACAGCTGA